>QGUU01000162.1 GCA_003242525.1 Pseudomonadota bacterium
CTATGCGGAGGCCGACCCCACCTTCGATATCGAGGGCAACGATACGGCGCACAAGCTGGCCATCCTGACTAGCCTTGCCTTTGGCACGAGGATCGCCGCCGACGATATCTACCTGGAGGGCATCTCTAACATAACCCAGGCCGATATCCGCGCCGCCGGCGAGCTTGGCTACCGCATCAAGCTTCTGGGTGTTGCTCAGCGCACGGAAAGCGGCATTGAACAGCGCGTGCATCCCACGATGGTGCCTACCGCCAGTGTGATTGCGCAGGTGAACGGCGTCACGAATGCGGTTGCGATAGAAACAGACATATTGGGCGAGTTGCTGCTTTCCGGCCCCGGCGCAGGCGGCAATGCGACTGCGTCGGCCGTGATCGGCGACATTGCCGATATTGCCAAGAGTCGCCCGGGCTTCCAGCATGCCCCGGTGTTCGGCCGTCCCGCCAGGGAACTACAGCCCTACAAGCGCGCCCGGATGCGCAGCCATGCGGGAGGCTATTTCATCCGGCTGACTGTCCACGACCGTGTTGGCGTTTTCGCCGCCGTTGCAAAGCGTATGGCCGAAAACGACATATCCCTGGAATCCATTGTCCAGCGGTCCGACGAATCCGATGCGGCGGAAAGCAAGACGGTAATTCTTGTCACGCATGAGACGACAGAGGCGGCCGTGCGCAAGGCTGTCGATGGCGTCACAAAGGACGGACATCTCATCGACAAGCCCCAGGTCATCCGCATCGAACGGGCCGGATGAACCTCCCGGTTTCCATTTCAATCGATTGATTGCATTTGGTTTTTGAAAAGCGGCAGGGATGCTCTTGCCGTAGTTGCGCGGCTTTGACAAAAGGGCCCGGAACCCCCCTGGCAGCCCTGTTACAGGATAACGTCATGACCATCGCATCGAACATATCCGCCGGCCTCGACCGCGTTCTCACCATGGAACTGGTGCGTGTCACCGAACGGGCCGCGGTGGCAGCAGCAAGGCTGCGCGGCCGTGGCGACGAGAAGGCCGCCGACCAGGTGGCCGTGGATGCCATGCGGCAGGAATTGAACCGCTTGGCCATCAAGGGGACCGTGGTGATTGGTGAGGGCGAGCGCGACGAGGCGCCCATGCTCTACATTGGCGAGGAGGTCGGCACCGGCCGCGGGCCCGAGGTGGATATCGCCCTCGATCCGCTGGAGGGAACGACGATCTGCGCAAAGAACCTGCCCAACGCGCTCGCGGTTGTGGCATTGGCGCAGAAGGGAAGCCTTCTCAATGCGCCCGACGTCTATATGGAAAAGATCGCGATCGGGCCCGGCTATCCCGAAGGCACGGTCGATCTCGACGCGCCGCCTGCGGAAAATATCGTCAATCTCGCCAAGGCGAAGGGCGTTCCGGTCACTGAGATCACGGCTTGCATCCTTGACCGGCCCCGTCATGCGAAAATCATCGAGGCTGTACGCTCCACCGGCGCTGCGATCCGCCTCATTGGCGACGGCGACGTGGCGGGCGTCATTCATACTACCGATCCGGATGAAACCGGCATCGACATCTATATGGGCATTGGCGGGGCGCCGGAAGGCGTGCTGGCCGCGGCTGCGCTACGCTGCATCGGCGGCCAGATGCAGGGGCGTCTGGTTCTTGACACGCCGGAGAAGATCGAGCGCGCCGCCCGCATGGGCGTCGACGATCCGAAGCGCGTCTATCGCGCGGAGGACATGGCACGCGGAGATGTTCTCTTCGCGGCCACCGGCGTGACGGATGGCAACATGCTGGCTGGTGTGAAGTTTGGACGCAACTCCATTACCACGCACACCATCGTGCTGCGCTCGTCCTCCCGAACGGTGCGCGAGATCAAGGCCCGCCACCAGGATCTCGAAAAATTTTGATTCCGGTTTGCTGGCCGACGCATAGTGCGGCCATGGCGATTCGGGTTTGGCGTGCGGGATGACGGGCGAAAGACGCTTCTTTCTCGATGTGCGTCGGTCGGCCTGTGGACTTGCCTGGACGCACCGGCTGACCGAGCGGCAGGACATGGCCGCTCTGGCCATCGCCCAGAGCCATGGCGTTCCGGAAATTGTCGCCCGCGTACTGGCCGGGCGTGGAGTTACTGCGCTCGACGCCGGACGCTTCCTCGATCCGACAATCAGGGATCTACTGCCTGATCCGTCATCGTTGACCGACATGGATAAGGCCGCCGGGCGACTGGCCGAAGCCGTCACGCGCGGGGAGAAGGTGGCGATCTTCGGTGACTATGACGTGGACGGCGCGGCCTCATCCGCGCTGCTAAAGCGCTTCCTCGCGCATTTCGACGTACCCAGCGAAATCTACATTCCTGATCGGATATTCGAGGGTTACGGGCCAAATGCGGATGCGATGCGTGAGCTCGTTTCGCGCGGCGCCAGACTCATCGTTACCGTCGATTGCGGCACCAACAGCGCAGCCGCTATCGATGCCGCCCGCGAGGCTGGCGCCGACGTGGTGGTGTTGGATCACCACCAGGTCGCCGGTCCACTACCGGCATCGGCGGCAGCGGTCGTCAATCCAAACCGCGAGGACGACCTGTCGGGGCAGGGGCACCTATGTGCAGCCGGCGTCGTATTCCTGGCGCTGGTGCGCACCGCGGCGCTGCTGCGTGCAGATATGCCTGGCTGCCAGCCCCCGGACCTGCTCGGGCTCCTCGACCTCGTGGCCCTGGCGACTGTCTGTGACGTCGTCCCGCTCATTGGCGTCAATCGCGCCTTCGTCGTGAAGGGACTGCAGGTCATGCGCCAGCAGCGCCATTGCGGGCTGGTGGAACTGGCTCGGGTGGCGCGCATAGGCGAACCGCTAAACACTTTCCATCTCTCCTTCATGATCGGCCCGCGCATCAATGCCGGCGGTCGCATCGGGGATGCGGCACTCGGCAGCCGCCTGCTGGCAACCGACGATCCCGTGGAGGCGCGGCCCATTGCCGAAATGCTCGATCGGCTGAACCAGGAGCGTCAGACGATGGAGCAGGAAATGCTGGCGCAGGCCCGCTCCGAGGTGGATGCGGAACTGGCCGGCGGCAACGGGCCAGCCATCGTGCTAACGGCGAGCACCGAGTGGCATCCGGGCGTGGTTGGTCTGATAGCGTCGCGCCTGAAGGACTATGCCCGCCGGCCCGCCTTTGCCATTGCCTTCAACCAGAACGGTATCGGCACGGGTTCCGGCCGGTCGGTGGCCGGATTCGACCTTGGCCGACTGGTGCGCGAGGCCGCTGAAGCCGGGCTCATAGTTAAGGGCGGCGGGCATGCAATGGCCGCGGGGATCACCGTTGAGCGGGCCAAGCTCGGCGCGCTGCGGGCCTTTTTCGAGGAGCGGGCTGCCGCTGAGATATTCCGGCTCCAGGAGCAGGAAAGCCTGCTGGTGGATGCTGCGCTCGCGGCGGAAGGGGCCACGCTTGATCTTCTTGATGTGTTGGAAAAGGCCGGGCCGTTCGGCACCGGCCACGCCGCCCCCCTATTTGCGCTGCCTCGCCACAGGCTCCTTGATGTGCGGCTGGCGGGAACAAACCATTTGCGCGCGGATCTTGCGTCAGAAAGCGGCGGCCGCATCCAGGCCATGGCCTTCCGCTCCATGGATACGCCGCTTGGCGACTTCCTTTTGCGCAGCCGGGGCAGCATGGTTCACGTGGCCGGCTCGCTCTCCGCCAATTACTGGAACGGAAGTCGCCGGATGCAATTTCGCGTGGTGGATGCCGCCGAGGCCTGAGGTGGCTACGATCTGGCGGAAGCAAATGCAGACCCGGCAACTGCCAGCCATCCGGCAATAAGCAGGGTTCCGCCCGTAGGGGCTGCGAAGGGGAACAGCCTGCTGCCAAGAAAATCGCGCGCCAGAAGGTCCCCACAGAACAGCATCAGCCCGATTCCCAGCATGAACCCGGCCAGGCGCAGCCAGCGGCTTTCACCGAACAGGCCGATAGCCACCAGCGCCGGCGCGTGAAAGAGCAGGAAACTGGCGGCAGTGCCCAGGAAGGAGCCGCCGACATGGGCGGCAGCGGCGGAAAGCGCGACCCCGATGGCGCCGCACAAGCCGCCGAGGAAGATGAGGATTCCGTTGGAGCGGTTGCCTGTGTCCGCGGTCATCAGAGCTCTCTTTGCAGCGATGGTTGGGTTGCAGCGGAAGGGGGTTTAGCTTCATCGGCTTTTTCGTGGCCTGCGCGAACGAGGAAATTGTAGCAGGCCCCCAGTGCCATCAGCAGGGCCGTCAGCAAGAAGACGGCACGCACGCCGAAATGCCCGCCGACGAAGCCGCCCAGCAGCGGGCCGGCGACCTGACCGGCATATTGTGCCGAAACCGAAAGGCCAAGGACATTGCCGCCTATGCTGTCCGGGACATTATGGCGGATGACGCTCGTCATGCAGGGAAGCAGCCCGCCCAGCGCCAGGCCCATCAGAAAGCGAAGCACGATAAGCTGCCAGCTATTCGTCACGAATGCTTGCGGAACGAGCAGGAGGGCAGCGACAAGAAGCGCCCTGACGATTACCGACCAATGGCCGATCCGGTCGGCAAGCTTTCCCAGATACGACGCGGACAGGATGGAGCCGAGCGCAGTGGCCGACATGACGACGCCGGACACGAAGGTGACTCGCGATGGCTCCGCAACCAGTTGCTGCACATAGACGGCGATGATCGGCTCGATCGACATGGTGGCCAGCATCAGCAGCGTTCCGGTGGCGAGCATGGCGACAACCGGCTTCTTGTGCGGGACCTGAGCCCATCCTCCTTTACGCAGGCCGGCTTCCCTACGCCTGGCTGGTACAGGATCCTCCCTGATGAGGAAAGACGTGGCGAGAAAGGTCAGAAAGATGACCCCGCCGGCAAGCAGGAAGGTTGTGCGGATGCCGATCAGCGGCGGCAGCATGCCGCCAACCAGCGGGCCGACAAGATTGCCGGCCATGATGCCGGCGGAGAGTGTGCCCAGCGCCCAGCCGGTGCGGTCTTTCGGCGTCTGCATGGCCACCAGAATGGTCGATCCGGAGGCGTAGCCGCCGGCGAAGCCGATCAGCAGGCGCAACAGTACCAGTTGCCACACCGATTGCGCCATACCGGTCAGCGACATGCAGACCGCCATGCCGAAGGAGGCGCGGACAAGCATCAGCTTGCGGCCATAGCGGTCGCCCAGTCTGCCCCAGAGCGGCGCCACCAGTGCCGCAGCCAAAAACGTCGCGCCATAGGCGATGCCCGACCATTGGACGATCTCGGCATGGCTCGTTGCGCCCAGTTCCTCGACGTAAAGGGGCAGGAAGGGCAGGAGCAGCGTCATCGCCACGATCGTCGTGAAGGACCCGATCAGGCAGACGACGAGATTGCGCCGCCAATGGACATTGCAGGCTGGCGGCGAGGCGGCTGCGGGCTCGACCACGGGCGAGGCTTTGTCAGTCCGCTTCGCGGTCGGCAACAATGTCTGCTGGTCCAAGCCGGCTACGCACAATCCAGCGCTGGTGCCAGTAGGGATAGAGAAGGGGAGGCCGGCTCACCTCGTCGAGCCGCCGATTTTCCTCCTCCGTCAGCACAAGCGAGGCAGCGGCAATATTGTCCCTGAACTGCTCCTCGTTGCGGCCGCCGACGACGAGGGTGGCGACAGCCGGTCGCCCGAGCAGCCATGCCAGCGCCACCTGTGCGGCCGACACGCCGCGCTCCCTGCCGATTTCGAGCAGGGTATCGACGATGGTCCAGAGCCGGTCTTCGTCGCGGATGGGAGGCTCGTTCCAGCCGGCGAGCTGGCGCGCCGAGGCCTTGTCGCGGCCATACTTGCCCGAAAGCAGCCCGCCTGCCAGCGGACTCCACACCATGACCCCAAGCCCCTGATCCAGCGAGATGGGCAGCAACTCGTATTCGGCTTCCCGAGCCTCCAGCGTGTAGTGGATCTGCTGGGTGATGAAGCGCGGCAAGCCCTCACGTTCGCTGATGCCAAGCGCCTTCATGACATGCCAGCCGGAAAAGTTGGAACAGCCGACATAGCGAACCTTGCCCTGCTGGACGAGCGTATCCAGCGCGGCCATTGTTTCCTCCAGCGGCGTCAGGCCATCCCACTGGTGCAGCAGATAGATGTCGATAACGTCGGTCTTCAGCCGCTTAAGACTGCGTTCGCA
>QGUU01000163.1 GCA_003242525.1 Pseudomonadota bacterium
CTTTAGCGCATCCATGGGGACCCCGCCGGTCCCGGCCCGGACTTGCCCGTCTCGCGCGCGATCCTCAGCGCATAGCCGCACAGTTCCTGTCGCCTGGCTTCGTCGAGATAGGGGGCCGGCGCGCGTTCGACGACCTTCTGGTTGCGCCGCTGGATCGAGCAATCGCGCTCGAACAGATGCACGACATTGCCGTGCGTGTCGCCCAGCACCTGCACCTCTATATGGCGGGCGCGCTCGACCAGCTTTTCGAGATAGACCTCGTCCTTGCCGAAGGCCGCCTTGGCTTCGCGTTTGCCTTCGTTCACCTCGCGTGCAAGGTCTGCTTCCGAGCGGATGACGCGCATGCCGCGCCCGCCGCCGCCCCATGAGGCTTTCAGCATAAGGGGGTAGCCGATTTCGGCCGCCAGCGCCTTGACCGCTTCCATGTCGTCCGGCAGCGGATCGGTCGCCGGCACCACCGGTACGCCCACCTCCATGGCGAGGTTGCGGGCCGCAACCTTGTTGCCCAGCCTGCGCATCGTTTCCGGCCTGGGGCCGATGAAGAGGATGCCATTTTCGGAGCAGGCCTCGGCAAATTCCGGGCTTTCGGCAAGCAGTCCATAACCTGGGTGGATGGCGTCCGCGCCGCTGAGCTTGGCCACCCGAAGGATCTCGTCGATCGACAGGTAGCTTTCGATCGGGCCCATGTCCTTGGCCAGCCACGGCCCGCGACCGACCTGGTAGCTTTCGTCTGCCTTGAAGCGGTGCAGCGAGTATTTGTCCTCCTCCGCCCAGATCGCCACGGTCTTGATGCCAAGCTCGGTGGCAGCACGAAAGACACGGATCGCGATCTCGGAACGGTTCGCGACAAGAATCTTGCTAATGGCCAAGGGGCTACTCCGAACGCCAGATTTGCGGGCGCCAATGAATAGCGAGAAAATGCTGCAGCGCAAACAAAAATGCCCGGCGCAACGCGCCGGGCATCCGATTGCAGAAATGGCGGTCGGCTATTCCTTTTCGAAGTAGCCGATCTTGCCGTCGTCGCCCTTGCGCCATTCGTAGACGACGTAGTTACGGCCGGTGGTGTCACCCTTCTCGTCAAAGCTGATGTCGCCGATAACGGTCTTCCAGGGGCCTTCCTTGCGGATGGTTTCGGCAACCACTACCGGATCGTTGGAGCCGGCCTTGTTGGCAGCCTGCACCATGACCTGAACGGCGGCATAGGAGTAGAGCGTGTAAGCTTCCGGCTCGAAGCCCGAGGCACGGAACTTCTCCACCACTTCCTGCGCGGCAGGGTTGTTGCGCGGATCGGGTGCGAAGGTGTTCAGCGTTCCGATGATCGCGTCGCCTGCGATTGATGCCAGCTCGTTGGAAACGATGCCGTCACCCGAGAACAGCTTTGCGTTGAGGCCCTGGTCCGCCGCCTGGCGGATGATCAGGCCGGCTTCGGTGTGCAGGCCGCCCCAGTAGATCATGGTGACGCCGGCTTCCTTCATCTTGGCGATAAGGGCGGAGAAGTCCTTGTCGCCGATGTTGACGCCTTCGTACATGACCGGCTGCAAGCCATTGGCTTCAAGTGCCTTCTTGGTCTCGTCAGCCAGGCCCTGGCCATAAGGCGTCTTGTCGTGGACGACGGCGACCTTGGCATCCTTGAAATTGTCGACAATGTACTTGCCGGCGATGCCGCCCTGCTGGTCGTCACGGCCGCAGATGCGGAACACGTTCGTCATGCCGCGCTCGGTAACCTGCGGGTTGGTGGCCGCCGGGGTGACCATCAGCAGGCCGTTCTCGGCATAAACCTCGGAGGCCGGAATGGTGACGCCCGAGTTGAAGTGCCCGTCAACGAACTTGACGCCATCGGCAACGAACTTGTTGGCGACGGAGATGCCCTGCTTGGGGTCGGAAACGTCGTCACCGATCGACAGCACGATCTTCTCGCCGTTCATGCCGCCTGCTTCGTTGAGGTCGGCAACGGCCTGCTCCGCGCCCTTCTGCAGCTGCGCACCAAAGGCCGCGTTCGGGCCGGTGATCGGCGCGCCGACGCCTATGGTAATGTCAGCCCACGCGGTACCGCCGAACGCGACCAGCGCGGTCAAGGCGACGGCGGACAAAAGTGATTTCTTCATGGAACGCTCCCATTAACCGAGTGGGCCTGGATGATGGCTTTCATGCGATGCCCACCCATATCGCAGAAAGCGTACTTTGCCCATTTTCGGGACTTTGTCACGCCGTTTCGTCCCGAATCGACGTTAATCATGAACGTCAGCCCTCGGCTTCCATGAGAGCGGAGAGGTTCGCTCATAGAGCCAGTGATACTGGGTGACCATCTGGTTCGTACGCGTATAGCGGAACCCGAGGAACCCAAGGATCATCAGCACGACCGTGTCGACGACATAGTATTGCAACGAGAACATCGTGCCTTCGAACAGTGCATGATGGATGAAGCGGACGGCTATGCCCAGCCCCAGCATGTAGAGAAACAGCGTCAAGTGCGGGCGCCAGGTCTGGGCGCAGGCCTTGCCTGTCATCCATGCCGCCCAGCCGCCCAACAGAACCGTGATGAACAGGAACTGCCAGATCGAGGGCTCTTCGTGGAGGATGCCTTGCATGGTTTCAGACTCCCGGCCTCAATGATGTCCGCCTTCGAGATAGGCCGCGCGCACTTCCGGATTGGCAAGCAGTTCCTTGCCGGTGCCGGCCATGGTGATGTTGCCGTTGACCATGACATAGCCCCGATGGGCGAGCTTGAGTGCGCCGAACGCGTTCTGCTCGACGAGAAACACCGTCAATTTCTGGGTGCGGTTCAGTTCCGCGATGGCGTCGAAGATCTGCTTGACGATGAGCGGCGCAAGGCCGAGTGACGGCTCGTCCAGAAGGAGAAGCCTGGGCCGCGCCATGAGTGCCCGGCCGATGGAGAGCATCTGCTGCTCCCCGCCAGAAAGCGTTCCGCCGCGCTGGTTGAGGCGCTCCTTCAGGCGGGGGAACAGCGCGAACACCTTCTCGACGTCCTCGTCATAATATTTGAGGTTGTCGAGGCCGGCGCCCATCTGCAGATTTTCCATCACCGTCATGCGCGGGAAGATGCGGCGGCCTTCCGGCGACTGCGCGATGCGCAGGCGGGCGATTTCGTGCGTCGGCATACGGGTTATGTCGATGCCGTTGAAGGTTATGGTACCACTGCGTGCCCGCGGGTCTCCGCAGATGGTCATCATCAGCGTTGACTTGCCTGCGCCATTGGCGCCGATCAAAGTCACGATCTCGCCTTCGTTGACCGAAATGTCGACGCCGTTCAATGCACGGATATTGCCGTAATAGGTATGGACGCCCCTGACGTCCAGCAGCGGTTGGCCGGCCATTACTTGCGCCCTCCACGCTTGCCTGCGGCAGATCCGGCCCGGCCGGTCCCATTTCCGCCTGTCTTCGTCCCGCCAGCCTTCGCGGCCTGCCTTGCCAGGATTTTCGCCTGACCGACCCAGTCTTCGCGAGCGATCCGCCCGTCAAAGTCGAGATAGGCTTCAGCGGCCTCGATATCGGCTTTCTTCCACGCGGCAATCTGATCGAAGTGGAAGATGCCGTGCTCGTTCAGCTTCTTCTTGTTCACCGGCCCGATGCCCTTGATGGCAAGCAGATCGTCTTCCTTGCCGCCCCGCGGGGCCGGCAAACGGTTGGATATGCCCGCGGATGCCGGTTTCGCCGCCTTCCCGGGTGGCTTCTTTCCGGGCATCGGGCTCGTCTTGGCTGCTGCAGCCTTGCTTTCGGCTTGGGCTTCGACCTGCGCGGCCTTGGAAGCGCCCTTTTCAACGAGGACGCGTTCGCCTTCGTCGGCATGTTCCATCGTGTCCGAAACCGGACCCGCCATCATCGACGCGGAACTGGCCGGCCCGTGTTCGGGGTCGGGGCCCAGGTCGAGCTTCTCTATCACGTCTTCATCGCCGACTTCCGTCAGGACCGTCTCGACCTCTTCGTCGTCGACACCGAGATAGGCCGCTATGACCCGCGGGTCGGTGCGGACGGTCTCCGGGTCGCCGTCGGAGATCTTGCGGCCATACTCAAGCACCACGACATGGTCGGAAATCTGCATCACCACCGACATGTCGTGCTCGATGAGAAGGATCGAGGTGCCGGTGCTCTTGATGTCCATCAGCAGGGCGTTGAGCGCCAGCGATTCTTTCGGGTTGAGGCCGGCGGCAGGCTCGTCCAGGCAAAGGAGCTCCGGCCCCGTGCACATTGCGCGCGCGATCTCCAGGCGGCGTTGAGCGCCATAGGGCAGGTCACCCGCGGGATCGTCGGCGCGATCAACGAGGTCCGCCTTTTCCAGCCAATGGTGCGCCAGATCAATCGATTCCGCATCGGCCTGCTTGTAGGACGAAAAGCCGAACAGGCCCAGGAACGAGTAGCCCGAAGCCTTCATCAGCTTGTTGTGCTGCGCGACGAGCAGATTCTCCAGTACGGTCATGCCGGAAAACAGGCGGATGTTCTGGAAGGTTCGCGCCACCTTGGCGTGCGCCGGAATCTCGTGATTGGGCAGGCGCTCGAGCAGGTAGGTCGACCCATCCCTGCGGGTAAGGGTGATCATCCCTTCCGTCGGCTTGTAGAAGCCGGTGATGCAGTTGAACACCGTGGTCTTGCCGGCGCCGTTCGGCCCGATCAGCGCCGTGATATCGCCGCGCCTGGCCTGGAAGGAAAGATCGCCGATCGCAACGAGTCCGCCGAATTTCATCGACAGGTGCTCGACGTTGAGAATGGTGTCAGTCATCGTCTGGCTCGTATCCATCAGCCGTGACCTTCCTTGGTGAAGGAGGCTGCTATCGCCTTGCGCTCTTTCAGGAATGCAGTCGGTTCACGGCTGGCAACGAATCCTCGTGGCTTCCAGACCATGACGAAGACCATGGCCAGGCCGAACAGGAGCATGCGGAAGAGTTCCGGTGTGAAATCCGGGCCAAATATGGCCTTGAGAAAATCCAGTTCGCGCAGGATTTCGGTGCCGCCGATCATCAGTGCCGCCGCGACCGCTATGCCGGTGAGTGAGCCCATTCCTCCCAGAACCACGATGGCCAGTATGATGGCCGACTCGATGAAGATGAAGGATTCCGGCGAGACGAAACCCTGACGGGCGGCGAAGAATGAGCCGGCAAAGCCGCCGAACGTGGCGCCGATGGCGAATGCCGTCAGCTTGGTCGTGGTTGTATTGATGCCAAGCGAGCGGCAGGCGATCTCATCCTCGCGCAGGGCCTCCCAGGCGCGTCCGACCGGCAGGCGCCGCAGCCGTATGGTCACGAAGGCAGTAAGCAGGCACAGAAGCAGGATGAGATAGTAGAGGAAGATCTTGTAGTAGGCGCCCGAGGCGGCGATGCCGAGCACCTTGCCGATGTAGTTGGGGTCGGAGACGTTGAACGACATCAGGCCAAAGAAGGATACTTTCGGAATGCCGGAAATACCGGCCGATCCATTGGTCACCTCGCGCCAGTTGATCAGCACCAGCCGGATGATCTCGCCGAAGGCAAGAGTCACGATCGCCAGATAGTCGCCGCGCAGGCGAAGCACCGGAAAGCCGAGGATGACGCCCCACAACGCGGCCATGATTCCAGCGCAGGGCAGCAGGATCCAGAAGGACAGCCCGAAATGCGAAGCCAGAAGGGCGTAGGAATAGGCGCCCACCGCATAGAAGGCGACGTAGCCCAGGTCGAGCAGGCCTGCCAGCCCGATGACGATGTTAAGCCCCCAGGCCAGCATCACATAGATGAGGATCTGGATGCCGAAATTGTCGACCCATTTCAGAGAGCCCTGGAAGCCGAACAACAGCACCGAAACGATCGGGAAGAGGAACAGCACCGCGATGCCGATCGCGTTGAAGTTGCGGCGGATGAAGCCCGGCTCGGCGACCACGGTCGGCGCCTGGGCCTTTTCGGCCTTGGCGCGCTCCATGGCAGGCTGGATGAAGCCGGAATATATGAAGCGGCCGAGCATGGTGATTGCGACAACCGCCGCAAGCAGACCCCAGCGCTGGACGAGTATGACCTCGTTGCGAATCTCCTGGCGGGCTTGTAGCCCGACCACCAGCAGCAAAAGCA
>QGUU01000164.1 GCA_003242525.1 Pseudomonadota bacterium
CCATGTTTACGCCCTGGCCAAAGACCTCCGTGACGTAAAAACCGGATTTCACCGACCTTATCATGTCCTCAGGGCTGGCTTCGCCGGGCTCTATGGCAAGGTTGGTTGAAGACGGCGACACTTGCGAACCGCTGCGAACGCCCCGGCCGTTGGTCGGCAGACCGAGCTCACGGCCGGCGGACGTCGAAAGAAACCAGTGGCGCAGCACGCCCTTGTCCACCATCACCAGCCTTTCGCCCTCGACACCTTCACCATCGAACGGGCGCGATGCCGGCCCTCGCACACGAAGCGGGTCGTCTGTCACCGTAATGGCGGCCGAAGCGACCTGCCTGTCCATCATGTCCCGCAGAAAGCTGGTCTTGCGCGCAACTGAAGCGCCATTGATGGCACCGGCGAGATGCCCGGCAATGCTGCGCGCCACGCGTGGGTCGAAGATCACTGTCACTGGGCCGGTCTTCGCCTTGCGGGCCCCCAGTCGTCTCACGGCACGCTCGCCCGCGCTCCGGCCGATCCATTCCGGCGTATCCAGGTCGGAAAAATGCAGGCGCGAGGAAAATTCATAGTCTCGCTCCATCGCGGTTCCTTCCCCGGCAAGCACCGAAACAGACCGCGAAAAGCGCGTGCCGAGATATTGGCCCAGGAAACCGTGCGAAGTGGCAAGTACCAGGCCACCAATGCCGGCGCTGGCGCTGCTGCCGGCCGAATTCGTCACTCCCTTGACGGCGAGCGCTGCTTCCTCGGCAGCAAGAGCGTCTTCCCTGAGGCGCTCGGCAGGCACGTCCGTCGGATCATAAAGATCCAGATCGCGCTGGGCCTTGACAAGAAAATCCTCGTCGGCGAGGCCCTGAAACGGGTCTTCGGGCGAAACTTTCGCCATCGCCACCGCACGTTCGGCAAGGATTGCAGGCTCGGAAGCGGCCGAGGCCGACACGCTCGCAACTCTCTTGCCGACAAAGACCCGAAGCGCAACATCTTCCGACTCGGCGGCGCCCGTCTCCTCCACCTTGCCGAGTCGAACCGTAACGCGTGTCGAGCGACCGCGCACCACAACCGCGTCGGCCGCGTCAGCGCCGGCGCGCATTGCGGCCTCAACCAGCGCCGCAACGCGATCGGTCAGTTTCGCGGCCTCCAGCCTGTCGTTCATTGTCACAAATCCTGTTGAAACCGGCGGAACAGGCCGCCTTGTGGCGCACCATCTATTGTCCGGATCGCACCAGCGCAATGGTGCAGGCGCATATCGCCTCTCAAGTCGGCTGCGGTTCGTGGCGCGTCCGAAGGACGGCCTCAATTGCGTGCTTCACCTCGTCCTTGACCGCTGCCGTCTCGGCCATGACGGCGTCGATCTTGAGGAAATCGAGGGCGCGAAACCGTGAGACAGGCGGCCGGATGAGGATGTCAGGCCGGCATTGTCTCAGCTTGTTGTCGATGATCGACTGCATCATCAGTTGCGTCGCACCGAACATGAGGTCGACCGAACTCGGACGCCTGCGCCCCACCTCGGTAGGTACCCCGACCACGTCGATGGCAACGACGATATCGGCATCCCGCTTGATGAGGTCGAACGGGACGGGATTGTAGATTCCGCCGTCGATCAGCATTGTGCCGTCCCGGACCACTGGACGGAATACAGCCGGAATGGCCGCCGACGCCGCCAGGGCCGAATGCAGGTCTCCTTCATTGAACACCGCAAGCTTGTGGCCAAAAAAATCGGTTGCCGTCACCTTGAGCGGAATTTCCAGTTCCTCGAATGTGGCCGGAACGGCATCGGGCAAAAATGCCTTGAGAATGCGTTCCACATTGAACTGCGTAACGCGCAGTCCTCCTTCCAAAGCCTCGGCCAACGTTCCCGGCCGGGCACGCCACATGCGGCTTGCGACCTGGGTTCGGTCGCTCAGGACGGAATGGGCATATTCGCGTATCTCCCGTCCACTCATTCCCGCTGCCATGCCGGCGCCCATGATGGCCCCGATCGACGAGCCCGCGATGGCCACAGGCCTGATGCCAAGCTCATCAAGCGCCTCGATGACATGAATATGCGCCAGGCCACGCGCTCCTCCTCCACCGAAGGCGATTCCGAAACGCGGACTCATTCCTTGACTCCGCCAGCCAGTGCCGGGCCAACCACCAGTACGGCAGGATCTGCAGACAACAGTTTTTTTGCCACGGCCCGCACCTCGTCCAAGCTCACGGCATCTATATAGGAAGCCCGGCGTTGCATGTAGTCGATGCCGCGTCCATCAAGTTGCAGTTGCACCAGCGTTGAGGCGATCGCGCTCGACGAATTAAGGTTGCTAATCGCGTAGGCGCCAATCAGGTATTTTTTTGCGGCGGCCAATTCGTCTGCGCTCGGCCCATCGTCGGCCATGTGGCGAACGACTTCGCGCACGACTTCCAGCGCCTCGGAAGCCCGCTCGGAACTTGTCGCCGTAGAGATCAACAAGGCAGAGGCGTGCTTGTGGCTTACAAGGGTTGAATCGACGCTGTAAGCCAAACCGCGCTTGTCGCGCACCTCCCGGAAAAGCCGTGAGGTAAAGGTGCCCCCTCCCAGTATCTGGTTCATCACCGCTGCCGCGTAGAGGTCCGGGGCTGTCTTAGGCAGGCCGGGATAGGCGAGCCGCAACGAGGTCTGCGGCCGATCGTAATTGACCTGCACCGTCTGTGCGAGCTTTGGAACGATGTCGGGAACCGGTACCAGATGCTGGGTCTCCGGCAAGCCGCCAAACACCTCGTCAAGCTTGCGCTTCAAGGTTTCGGGGTCGATCGCGCCGACAACGGCGACGTGCAGGCCGTCCCGCGCAAACATTGCCCGGTGCGCGGCGTGCAGGTCTTGAGGCGTTATCGCCGCGAGGCTTTCCCGCGTACCCTCCGCCCGGCGCGCATAGGGATGCGCGCCGTAAAGGGCCTCGATCCATTTTCGATTGGCAATCGTGTCGGGGTCGTTTTCATTGGCCACGATGCCGGACAGAATTTGCGAACGGATGCGCTCAACAGGCCCCGCGTCGAAACGCGGCTTCTCTACAGCAAGGTGCAGCAGTTCGAAGGCTTCGTCGCGGCGTTCGGCCAGCATTCGCATCGAACCGTAGATGACGTCGCGCCCCTCGGAGAACGCCATCTCGGCGCCCGCATCGTCTAGCCTGATCTGGAAGGCATCGCTGTCGAGATTACCGGCACCTTCGTCGAACAGGCCTGTCATCAGGTTGACCAGCCCCTCCTTGCCCGGCGGATCCTGGCTCGAGCCCCCGTTGAAGGCGAAGCGAACGGCTATGATTGGGACGGTGTAATCCTCGACAAGCCAGGCAGTGATGCCCTTCTCCGATGTAACTTGCTGAATTGCGACGGCGGCCCGTGCTCCAGTTGCGCAACAGAAAAGAAGGAAGATGGCAAGGACGAGCGCCATTGCCCGGCTGGCTGGAAGATGCGGCGGCAGGGAACTGTGTTCAGCCATGTCAGTTCTCCGCCGCTGGCTTTGGCAACAGATAGCCGGTCGTGGAACGGGCAGGCCTCAGGTAGCGCTCGGCAACCGCCTTTACCTGCTCGGTTGTTACACCGCGGATTCGTTCCGGCCACTGCTCCACGTCGGCAATCGTTCCGCCAATCGCGAGCGTGGACCCGTAGATATTGGCCATGGCTTGCTGGCGGTCGCGTGCAAAGATCGTCGCGCGAACGAACCGGTCCTTCGCCCGTTCCAGTTCCTCACTGGAGACGCCTTCCCGCGCGATCCGCGCCACCTCCGCCCCGACAGCCTTTTCCACCTCGCCCAGCGTCGCGGTTCCGCGTGGCGCGCCATATACCGAGAATTCCGTGTCATCCAGCATGTTGCCCTGGTAACCGGCCCCCGCGCTGGCCGCGATGCCCTGTTTCACCACCAGTTCCCGATAGAGGCGGCTGCGCGTTCCCCCGCCGAGAATTTCCGAGAGAAGATCGAGTGCCTCGGCCTCACCGGGCTTGGCTGTCCGATAGGACGGCACGACCCAATGGGTGGAAAAGCCGGGAACTCCCACGCGCGCGTCCGTGAGCGTCACGGTCCGCCTGGTGTTCTGTTCCGGTTCTACCGGCCGAACCCTTGGAGGAAGATCCGGTCCCCGTTCAAGCTGGCCGTAAGTCTTTTCCGCCAAGGCTCTCACAGCTTCGGGCTGAACATCGCCCGCCACCACCAGAATGGCATTGTTCGGCCGATAGTAACGGTCATAGAAGGCGCGCGCATCGGCCCGATTTAATTGGCGAATCTCATGCATCCACCCGATCACCGGGATGCGATAGGGCTGGTTCTGCCACAAGGTTGCGTTGACCTCCTCCGCCAACACGGCCCCTGGGTCGTTATCGACGCGCGACCGGCGCTCCTCCAGCACGACCTCCCGTTCGGTGGCGATGGTGCGGTCGTCCAGAACGAGATTGCGCATGCGGTCTGCTTCGAACCGCATCATCTCCTCCAACGCCTCAGGAGGCACGATCTCGTAGAAACAGGTATAGTCGTAGGAGGTGAAGGCGTTGTTATTCCCACCGATCGCCGAAATGGCCGCGTCGAACTCGCCGGCCTCATGGTTGCTGGTGGCCTTGAACATCAGATGCTCGAAGAAATGGGCTATGCCTGACTTGCCGGGCGGTTCGTCCGCGCTACCGACCTTGTACCAGACCATATGAGTGACGATTGGCGCTCGGTGATCCGGTATGACAACGACCTCCATGCCATTGCCGAGCGTAAAATTTGTCGCCTTTGACTCGTCACGCGCCCATGCCGCCGTCGCGAAGAAGGCCAGGCAGAGCAGGATAACGGCAAGAAGGCAGCGCAAGCTGCGGGCTGGATGGGTCGTCAGCATCTAAGGAAATCCATAGTCGGACGATAGGAGCGCCGGGCCGATGCCGGAAATGAACTGTTCGTCATCGCTCTACAGGACCGCTGGAAGGTCAGAATTCATGTCACCTGAAGAAAGCGGATGGTCGTGTCTCCATAGCTCCGCTCATCCAGCAGCACGAACCCCGATCCCGGATCGAACGAAGCCGCAGCGGCCTCTTCGATAACGCAAAGCGCCTCTGGCGCAAGCCACCCGCCAGCGCGCGCGGACCGGAGCGCTCTCTCGCCCAGACCCTTCCCATAAGGGGGATCGGCGAATACCAGGTTGAAAGGCGCCATCGTGCCGGCGTCTCCCAACGCGGTGGCGTCGCGCCGGAATATCTTGGTGCGGCCCGTCAGGCCGAAGGCCTCCACATTGCTTCGGATCAAGCCCCTGCCCTCAGCCGACTCCTCGATGAATAGCGCATAGGATGCTCCCCGCGACAGGGCCTCCAGCCCCAGAGCGCCCGTTCCGGCGAAGAGGTCGAGCACGCGAGCTCCTTCCAGCCTTGGAAACCGGTGAGCAAGCACATTGAACACCGCCTCCCGCGTGCGGTCGGTCGTCGGCCTGATGGACTGCCCACGCGGCGTGGCCAGCGTACGGCCACGAAATGCTCCGGCAACAATGCGCATCAATGCTTCTTTCGCGGGCCTGCGGAGCGGCCCTTTCCTGACCGTTTCGCTCCCCGAGCAGGCCTTCCTGACGTTTCCGCTTTCGCGTCTCCTTTAGGCTTCGCCCCCGGTGCCATCCAGACGTTGGATCGACGCTGGCTCGGCGGGTCCACCTTGACTGCTTCTCGAGCAGGCCTGCCGCCCCGCTTATCGCTGAATCCGGCCTTGCGGCCGGCGGAATCCGTCTGCGGCCTCGTCGAAAGCTTGCCGAGCGCCTCGTCGCGGCTGTCTTCACGGCGTTTGCGTGCCTTGATAAGCCCGCCCTCGCCAATCGGACGACGATCGCCATCACGCCGGAATTTTGCATGGGGCTTCGATGACTTGTCCTCCTGGCGACTTACCGGCCGGTTTGAAAAAGGTTTAAGGATATCGGCCTCGAAGTTGGCGCCTGATTCCTCGATCAGCCGTTCCCCAAGCTGCTCGCGCAGGGTGCGCCCTTTGATCTCAAGTACATGGCCTTCGGGTAGCTCGCCAAGCTGGAACGGTCCGTAGGACACGCGGATCAGCCGCGTCACCTCAAGATTGAGCGCG
>QGUU01000165.1 GCA_003242525.1 Pseudomonadota bacterium
GCCGACGGACGGGCAGGCCAGCCCTTCGGACATTACGCAATCGCTGGCCAAGGGTGCCCGCATGCATGGCGCCCGGTTGTTCGAGCGCGTGCGCGTGACCGGCTTCGACATGAAGAACGGCCGCATCGTAGGGGTGAATACGGACCGGGGCACAATCGCCTGCGAAAAAGTGGTGAACTGCGCCGGCCAATGGGCGCGGCAGGTGGGCGCCATGGCAGGCGTCACAGTTCCGCTCCAGCCGGTGAAGCATCAATATATCATCACCGAGAAGATCGAGGGGCTGGCCTCCGACACGCCTACCGTACGCGATCCCGACCGGCGGACTTACTTCAAGGAAGAGGTCGGTGGCCTCGTCATGGGCGGCTATGAGCCGAATCCGCAGGCGTGGCTGCCGGAAACGCCCAGCGGGGACATTCCGGACGAATGGGAATTCCGCCTGTTCGACGACGATTTCGATCACTTCGAGCAGCATATGGAGCAGGCCATCGAGCGCGTTCCTGCTCTTGCGAAAGTCGGCGTCAAGCGCATGATCAACGGGCCGGAAGCATTCACGCCTGACGGAAATTTCATCCTCGGGGCTGCGCCCGAATGCGGCAACATGTTCGTGGGCGCCGGATTCAACGCCTTCGGCATCGCCTCCGGCGGTGGTGCCGGCTGGGTGCTGGCCGAATGGGTGATGAGCGGCGAAGCGCCCCTGGACCTGTGGTCGGTGGACATACGCCGCTTCTCGGATCTGCACCGGGACCGGGATTGGGTGCGGGAGCGCACGCTGGAGGCATACGGCAAGCACTACACGGTTGCTTTCCCGCATGAGGAATATGAAAGCGGCCGCCCGCGGATCGTCTCGCCGCTCTATGAACGGCTGAAGGCCCATCGCGCCGTCTTCGGTTCCAAGCTTGGCTGGGAGCGGCCGAACTGGTTCGCGCCGGCGGGCATGGAGGCAAGGGACGTTTATTCGATGGGCCGCCAGAACTGGTTCGAGCCTGTCGGTGCCGAGCACAGGCATGTGCGGGAGGCTGTGGGCCTGTTCGATCAGTCCTCGTTCTCCAAATACGAACTCGGCGGACCGGACGCGCAGAAGGCGCTGGACTGGATCTGCGCCAATGATGTGAGCAGGCCGGTGGGGCGGGTGACCTACACGCAGTTGCTCAACACGCGTGGCGGCATCGAGTCCGACCTGACCGTGGCTCGACTGGCGGAAGACAGGTTCTACATCGTCACGGGCACGGGCTTTCGCACGCACGATTTCGGCTGGATACGCGATCATATTTCAGGCGACCTCGACGTTACGCTGACCGACGTCACGGAGGATTTCGGGACGCTGTCGCTGATGGGGCCGCGGGCCCGTGACGTCCTGTCGGCGGTAACTGAGGCCGATGTGTCCAATTCTGCTTTCCCATTCGGCCATGTGCGGGAAATCCACATTGCCGGCCACAAGGTGCGCGCGCTGCGCATTACCTATGTCGGCGAATTGGGCTGGGAACTCCACATGCCGATCGGCGCGACAGGCGCGGTCTTTGATGCGCTGATGGCGGCCGGCCAGGCTTTCGACATCCGCCCCATCGGCTATCGCGCACTGGAATCGCTTAGGCTCGAAAAGGGTTACCGGGCTTGGGGTTCGGACATCACCCCCAATGACACGCCGCTGGAGGCCGGCCTGGGCTGGGCGGTGAAGTTGCGCAAGAACACGGATTTCCTCGGACGCCGGGCGCTCGAGGAAGCCCACGGCAAGGCGCCGCAGAAGCGTTTCGCCGGCTTTACAGTCGATGACCCGGAGATCGTCCTGCTCGGGCGGGAAACGATACTGCGAGACGGCAAGCCGGTCGGCTATCTGACGAGCGGAGGATACGGCTACACCGTGGGGAAGAGCATCGGCTACGGCTATGTACGCGGCGAGGATGGCGCCAGCAACGAATATCTCGCCGCTGGCGAATACGAATTGGTCGTGGCCATGGAGCGCATTCCTGCGCGCATCCACCTGGAGCCACTTTACGACCCTACCGGAGAAAAGGTGAAAGCATGACCTTCAAGGCGGACCGCCACGTCCACATTCTCGTCATTGGCGGCGGCGCGATTGGTACTTCCGTTGCCTATCACCTGGCCCGGGACGGTGCGAAGGATGTGCTTCTCGTTGAAAAGGCGCAGCTTACGCATGGTTGCACCTGGCACGCTGCGGGCCTGGTGGGCCAGCTTCGCGGGAAGCGCAACCTGACCCGGCTGATGCAGAATTCGGTGGCCGTCTTCGACCGCCTGGAAAAAGAGACGGGCCAGGCGATTTCCTGGCACAAGGTCGGGTCGCTGCGGCTGGCCGGCAGCCGCGACCGCTGGAGCGAGATCCGCCGCTCCATGGGGCAGGCCAAGAGCTTCGGCGTGGAGTGCTATTCGCTTTCGGCCGAGGAGGCGGCGAAACGGTTTCCATTCATCGACAGGCGCGGGATCGAGGGCGCGGCGTTCATTCCGGGCGATGGCTATATCGACCCCTATTCCCTGACAATGGCCTTCGCAAAGGGTGCGCGCCAGTATGGCGCCCGGATCGAGGAGGGTGTCACTGTCGAGGACATTGTCGTGAAGGACCGGCGGGCGGTGGGCGTCGTCACAAATGCCGGCACCATTGGCTGCGACATCCTCGTCAATTGCGCGGGCCTGTGGGCAAGGCGAGTGGGCGCCATGGCCGGCGTGCCGCTCGCGGCCGGGGTGGTGGAGCACCAATATTTCCTCACCGAGAAGAAGCTGAAGTTCGATGCCGATCTCACCACCCTGCGCGATCCCGACAATAATTTCTATCTGAAGCCCGACACGGGTGCATTTGCCATCGGTGGGTGGGAGGACGGTACCAAGGGGTGCTGGCGAGGCATGCCGCCGCTCGATTTCGGGCGCGAACTGTTCGAGCCCAATATGGAGCGGCTGGAGCTTTTCGCCTTGCCTGCGGCAGAGAGACTGCCCGTGCTCAACGAGGTGGGCATCCAGACTGTCATCAACGGGCCCATACCAGTTTCGTTCGACGGCGAACCGATCATGGGCCTGGTGCCGCAGCTCGACAATTTCTACGTCGCCTGTGGCTTCACTGCGGGCATCGCCGGGTCCGGTGGCGCGGGGCTGGCCTTGTCCAACATGATCCTACATGGCGATGCAGGCATGGATCTGTGGCCCTTCGATGTGCGCCGCTTCGGCGCAGTGCAGGCGCAGGGGCGCTATCTCGAGGCGCGCGCCATCGAAGCCTATGGCAGCTACTACAAGATTCACTGGCCGGCCGAGGAGACTTCCGCCGGCCGGGGCCTGCGCCGATCTCCCCTGCATGATACGCTCCGGCAGCGTGGTGCGGTATTCGGGTCAAGGTTCGGCTGGGAGCGGCCGAACTGGTTCCGCGTTGAGGACATCGAGGCGGACGAGCATGTCGGTTTCGAGGAGAAGCCGGGCTGTTTCGCCGCCGTAGCGGCCGAAGTGCGGGCAATACGCGAGCGCGCCGCGCTCATCGACCAGACCTCATTTGCCAAGTACGAGATTTCGGGCCACGGCGCGCAGGATGCCTTGCAGCGGATCGCCGCCAACGACCTTTCCGGCGAGCCGGGCAGGGCGGTTTACACCCAGCTTTGCAACGAAAAGGGCGGCATAGAGGCTGATCTGACCTTTGTGCACATTGAGAAGGACCGCTTCCTGTGCGTAACCGGATCGGGCTTCGGCGTGCATGACAGCCAGTGGATCGCGCGGCACCTGCCCGCCGGCGTGACCATGCGTGAGGTGACCAATAGCTACGCCACCATCAATCTCTGCGGGCCGCTGGCGCGCGAAATCCTGCAATCCGCCACCGATGACGACGTGTCGAATGACGCTTTCCCCTTCCTTGCCGCGCGTCGCATAGAAGTGGGCAACGCTCACGCGCTCGCCGTACGTGTAGGCTATGTCGGGGAACTCGGCTGGGAACTCTATATTGCGCAGGAATTCGCACCCCATGTTTATGAGGTGCTGCGCGAAGCCGGTGCCCGACATGGCATTGCCGATGCAGGTTATCGAGCCATCGATTCCTGCCGGATGGAGAAGGGCTATCTCTACTGGTCCGGAGATATTTCGCCTGACTACAATCCTTACGAAGCCGGCCTCGGTTTCGCCGTTGCACTCGACAAGGGCGATTTCATCGGTCGCGACGCGCTGAAGCGGATCAAGGCAGAAGGCGTGGCGCGCAAGCTCTGTTCGTTCACCATCGACGGCTTCGCGCCGCTGCACGGCGGAGAGGCGATCCTTCATGAAGGCAGGGTAGTCGGCTCCACGACATCGGTCGGCTACGGGCACACGCTCGGCAAGACCATTGCCTTCGGCTACCTGCCCGCCGAACTCGCGGCCGAACCCTCGTTTGAAATCGAGGCGTTCGGGCACGCCTATGCAGCCAGACGCGGGCCGCGCACGCTTTATGATCCGAAGATGGAGAGACTCAAGGCATGATGGAAGACACCGCCGCGGCGCGCGCGGCCATGAAGGAAATCCCGGAACTCAAGGGTTTCGAGGGCGAGATCGAGCGTCTGGGCGGCATGACCAACCTGGTCTTCAGGGTTGGCGAGTACTGCCTGCGCATTCCGGGCAAGGGTACTGAAGAATATATCGACCGCACCAATGAGTCGGTTGCCGCAGCCGAAGCAGCCCGCGCCGGCGTCAGCCCCGAGGTGCTGCATTTCGATCCCGCCACCGGCGTGATGGTGACGCGCTTCATCCACGGCGCAGAGACGATGTCTCCGGAGAAATTCCGCAGCCGAGCGGGCAGTCCTACCAGGGCGGCGCTGGCGTTTCGCAGATTGCATGAGAGCGGCGCCCAGTTTCCATTCCGTTTCGAGCTTTTCGCGATGATCGACGACTATCTGAAGGTTCTGTCCACCAAGGATGTCGTCTTGCCTGAGGGCTATCACGAGGTCGTCCGGGAGGCGGACCAGAACGTGCGTGCGGCACTTGCCGCGCATCCGCTACCACTGACCGCCTGCCATTGCGATCCATTGTGCGAAAACGTCCTCGATACGGGCGAGCGCATGTGGATTGTCGACTGGGAATATTCCGGCATGAATGACCCGCTCTGGGATCTCGGCGACCTGGCCGTGGAAGCCGGCTTCGACGCGGAACAGGAAGAGGAGATGATGCGGGCCTATTTCGGGCGCGAGCCGCTACCGGCGGAACGCGGACGCGTGGTCATATACAAGGCCATGTGCGACCTTCTGTGGACGCTCTGGGGCCTCATCCAACTCGCAAACAAAAATCCTGCGGAGGACTTTCGCGCCTATGCAGACGGGCGTTTCGCCCGCTGCAAGGCACTGATGGAGGCCCCGTCTTTCGCCGGGCATGTTGCGGCGGTAGCCAAAGGATAGCTCAGCGGGTGAAGCTCTGCGCGTTGCCGGCATCGACATTGATGATGTTGCCGGTGGACTTGGCCGACATGTCCGAAGCGAGGAAGTAGACCGCTTCGGCAACGTCCTCGGGGAACACCGAGCGCTTCAGCATGGAGCGCTTGCGATAGTGTTCCTCCAATTCGTCCGGCTTCATCGCATAGGCGGCGGCGCGCTGCTCGCGCCATTCGCCGGTCCAGATCTTGGAACCTCTCAGCACTGCGTCTGGATTGACCGTGTTGACGCGAATCTGGTGCTCCGCGCCTTCCAGCGCCAGGCAGCGGGCGAGATGGATTTCGGCCGCCTTCGCCGTGCAATAGGCCGCCGCGTTGGGGGAGGCGGCAAGCCCGTTCTTGGAGGCTATGAAGACGACGTTGCCGCCGATGTTCTGGCGCTTGAATGTGCGGAACGCCTCGCGCGAGACGAGGAAATAGCCCTTGGCAAGGATGTCCATATTGCGGTTCCACATGGACAGTTCCGTGTCCTCGATGGGCGCCGAGGAGGAAATGCCTGCATTGGAAACGAGTATGTCGACCCCGCCATATTCAACGGCCGCCGTGGCGTAGGCTGCAGCGACTGCAGCTTCGTCGGTAACGTCGAGCTGCACCGGTCGCACGAAGTCCTTGCCGAAAGCCTTGCCAAGCTCGTCATTGGCCTTTG
>QGUU01000656.1 GCA_003242525.1 Pseudomonadota bacterium
ATGCTGGGCAGCGACGCTGTCTGCAGGAAATGATGGTGAAGATTCGAAAGGATAGCCGCCAAGCCCAAATTCTTGCCGCACTGGAGGACGACCCCGCGCTGCGCGTGAACCAGCTTGCGCAGAAATTCGGGGTCACGACGGAGACGATTCGACGAGATCTTGCCGAATTGGCCCAGGCGGGGCGCATCAACCGGACGTATGGCGGCGCAGTGAGGCTTAGCAACCGATTTGAGCCGGTTCTTGCAGACCGGCTCAAGCTAATGGTTCCGGAACGCAGCAAAATAGCGCGCCATGCGGTCGATCTTTACGCACATGGTGACGCGCTAATGCTTGGCGGTGGCGCCACGATGTTGCACTTCGCACGTGCATTGTGCAAAGTCCAACATCGTATGATTGTGATCACGCCTTCCCTTCTGGTCGCACAGGAATTGGCTTCCAACCCGCAGATCGAGGTGATGCTGCTCCCCGGCGTTCTCGATCCCCACGAACATGTCGTCAACGGATCCGAGACGCTCCGGGCAGTCGAGAAGTTCCGCGCGCCGGTTGCACTGATCGGTGCATCGGGGGTGAATACGGAGGGGATAAGCGAGGCCATGCCGAGCATGGGTGAAGTCTATATGGCAATGCTTGCCAATGCCGACCACGGCATCATCCTTGCCGATCACAGCAAATTCGACAAACGCGCCCTGATTCTGATGTCGGGCTGGAACCCCCGGCTATCCCTGATTACCGATCGTAATCCTGCGCCCGACCTGTCGACGGCCATCCGGAATGCAGGAGCGAATATCGCGCTTGCTCCTTCCGGCGGCGAGTGATCCGGACCGACAGCAGCGCCCAGTCAAGCCGAGTTGGTGAGGGCCGAGTTCCCGACCGAACGGTAGCTTGAGACGGCATCAAGAGCCGCGGTCAAATCAAGCGCGGTGGACACCGCCTCTCCACGGGTCATGGCGCTGCTTTTGCGCTTACTTGCTGGCGGGCAGAACCAGCCGAGCGAGCCCGTTACCGGCGCCGACCCTCACCGGCCCGATAAATCGGCCATCCAGTTCGTGTGATGTGGCGAAATTGACAACTGTTCCAACCGGTCGATGACGGACGCTTCGCGCTGTTCGCGCCCTTCAAGTTCCGGGGGCATCTTCCAGCCCGGGTCCACGCCTTCCATGGGCGGCAATTCATGAGCAATGCCCTTGTGGCAGTCGATGCATGTTGCCTGACCGCTCAGGAGATATCGGGAATGGATATCAGCCGCACGGGGAGCCTGCTTGGAAAGATCCATCGCAACGGTCGAGTGGCAGTTGCGACATTCCAGGCTGTCATTCGCCTTGAGTCGCGCCCATTCGCGCTGTGCGAGTTCCAGGCGCTTTTCAAGAAATTTTTCACGGGTGTTGATCGTGCCGAAGATCTTGCCCCAGACCTCCTTCGATGCCTGCATCTTGCGCGCAATCTTGTTGGTCCATTCATGTGGCACGTGGCAATCGGGGCACGAGGCCCTTACCCCGGACCGGTTGGTGAAATGAATGGTTCGCGTAAGCTCCTCGTAGACGTTGTTTTCCATCTCATGGCAGGAGATGCAAAAGGGCTCCGTGTTGGTCAGTTCCAGCGCGGTGTTGAAGCCGCCCCAGAAAATGATCCCCGCCGGAAACCGCCCAGGCGCAGGAAAACCCAGCGTGAGGGTAGCGGGGGCGGGGGGAAAGATGTGTCCC
>QGUU01000166.1 GCA_003242525.1 Pseudomonadota bacterium
AGGAGGCTATGCAAGCCTTGAAAATGTCCACAAATGGATGTTGGGCTTTGTCTCGCACAGCCCGCAGGCCGAGAAATACGAGTCGCTCGCCAATCGAATTACCGAGACGATGGAGTTCATGCGGGCCGTCGGCATCACGTCCGAAACCCATTTTGCGCTGCGCGAAACCGATTTCTACACAAGTCACGAGGCGCTGCTGCTCGGTTATGAAGAGGCGCTGACCCGCGTCGACTCCACCAGTGGCGACTGGTATGCGACCTCTGGCCATATGATCTGGATCGGCGACCGGACCCGGCAGCCTGACCATGCTCATGTCGAATACTGCCGCGGCATCAAGAACCCGCTCGGCCTGAAATGCGGACCGTCGTTGACGCCGGATGGCCTGCTTGAATTGATCGACCTGTTGAACCCCGAGAACGAGCCGGGCCGCCTGACGCTCATCGCCCGTTTTGGCGCGGACAAGGTGGGCGACCACCTGCCGAAGCTGGTGCGCGCCGTGAAGGCGGAGGGAAGATCGGTCGTATGGTCCTGCGACCCGATGCATGGCAATACCATCACCGCTGCGGGCTACAAGACGCGCCCCTTCGACCGCATCCTCAAGGAAGTCCAGGAATTCTTCGACGTTCATCGCGCCGAAGGCACGCATCCGGGCGGCATCCACGTCGAGATGACTGGCAAGAACGTCACCGAATGCACCGGCGGCGCTCGTGCCATCACGGCCGATGATCTGCAGAACCGCTACCATACCCATTGCGATCCGCGTCTCAATGCAGACCAGGCGATCGAACTCGCCTTCCTGGTTTCGGATCTTCTGAAGAAGGGCAACGTCCGCCAGCCACATACGGAAGCGGCCGAATAGGCCGCATCCGTACCTGCCGGGTGGCCGCGCCGGCCGGGCTGCTCAGTCCGTCTTGTACAGCATCCAGTCCTTGCCGCGGCCAACCATGCCTGAATACCGGGTAACGCGGTTGCGGCCGTTGAGCTTGGAGCGGTAAAGCGCGCGGTCGGCCTTGTTGTAGAGGTCCTCCGGGCTGTTAGCCTCGGAAGCCATGCAGATTCCCATGGACACGGTCACCTTGCCGTAGTTCGTGCCGGTCTTCCGGTCGCGAAACGGCGTCTGCTCGATGAGTACGCGGATGCGCTCGGCGATTTCGTATGTGGTGTCCTCGCTTGCGCCCTCGACGATAAGCGCGAATTCCTCGCCGCCGGTGCGGGCCACGAACATGTTTGCCTGAACGCTTGACTGGAGAATGCCGGCGACGATCCGGATGATGCTGTCGCCGACGGGATGGCCAAAACGGTCATTGATCGACTTGAACCGGTCAATGTCGGCAAGGATCAGGGCGTTGAACAATATTCCCTTGCTGCTGTTGTAGATGCGCGCAAGTTCGCGGTCGAAAGCACGCCGGTTCCAGAGGTGGGTAAGCGGGTCGGTATCGGCCAGGCGCTTGTATTCTTCGAGCTTGGACTTGACGTTCTCAAGTTCGGCCGACTTGTCGTCCAGCGCGGTTGCCACATGCTTCCCGCGGTCTATCGTCGAGTTCGTTGCCGAGGCGACTGCGCCCACGATCTTCTGCAACAGTTCTCTCGACAGAACGTTGATGTTGCTCAGTCCTTCCGTGGTCTCGTCCAGGATTCGGCCGTACTTCTCGATGTGGCTGCGCTCACTTCGAAGGATCGAGGCGATCTCCTCCAACTTGTTTGCAAGCACATCCCGCGCCTGCCCGACAATGTTCTCCTCGTGGTTCTGCGCAAAGAACTTGCGGCCGATCTTGTCCAGCTCTTCCTGGGTCGGCCGGCGGCTCAACCCTCGGACAGCAAGACTCAGCTCGGGATTTGATCCACTCAACGCCTCGTAGAAGATTTCATAGTTTCGTGGCAGTCCGACGACGCCATAGCGACGCATCATCGCCACAACGGCGCCTGCCAAGTCTGTATTCCGCTCCTGTATGGCGGGTGCCGGCTGCATAGACGATCCGTTCTTCGAATTGAACCGCGGCGAAAAGTCGACCAGGCCAACATCGCCGGCTGGAGGTGCGTACAGTTCGTCTGGTTGCATCGAAGAGACCCCCACCCCCGGATCCTGATCTCTACCCGCAGGACGATATATGCGCCTGCGCTAAATTTTCCTTAATTTCAATCTTTCTCGCCGAATTTTCTACCGCAAGCTGTAGACATACCTGTCCATTTCACGCCTGCCACCGGTTAAACGGGAGTCGCTTTTCGCGGGGCGGCGAGGCATCGCTGCTGAAACAATGGCTTGGGATATAGGAAAGGAAGTGCCATGCAATCAGTCCATTCAGGATCCTGCCTGTGCGGTGCCGTTCGGTTTCGGACCAAGGGCTGGCTCCGCGGAGTCGTCTATTGCCACTGCTCACAATGCCGCAAGCAGACCGGCCATTTCGTGGCCGCTACCAACAGCGCAGAAGCCGATATCGACATACAGGACGACGGGGCGTTGAAGTGGTATGCGGCCTCCCGATCCGCAAAGCGCGGATTCTGCGGGGTTTGCGGCTCCGTTCTGTTTTGGAAACACAACGATTTTGACCGCATTTCCATCATGGCGGGAGCTTTCGACCAACCAACCGGTCTCAAGGGCGAAAGCCACATCTTCGTGGCCGATAAGGGCGACTATTACGAGATTTGCGACGGTCTGCCTCAATTTGAGGCATCCGCACCGACCGTCAAGGTTGCGAACGCGTAAGAGACGCGAGATAACCGCGCTGCTCACCTGGAGGCGGGCGGAATTGCCGTGCGCGGGCAAGGATATGCTTGATGAAGCGATTGATTGACGCCTTCCGGAATTCCGTTCGCGCCTTTCGGCGTCTGGCGGGAACTGAGGCGGCCTTTCAGCAGGAGCTGGGCTTGTTCCTGCTGGCTCTGCCGATAGGCTGGTTCCTTTCTTCATCATGGCGGGGCTACGCCCTGCTTTTGGGTTCGATCCTCGTGCTCATGATGGTGGAAGTTCTCAACACCGCCATCGAGGCGGCATGCGATGCCGTCGGCCGCGAATTCAAGGCGGAAATCCAGCTTGCCAAGGATTGCGGCTCCCTGGCAGTCCTGATCGCGATCCTGCTTGCAGCCGGGGTCTGGATACTCGCACTCGTCGAGCGTTTTACCGGAACGCCGGTGTAGCGTTCGCGCGGTCGTTGTTGTCGTCATCGATCCATCAGGCTAAAGCGCACACATGACCAGACCTTCTGCGCCCCAAACATTGCGTATCGCCATCGCCCAGCTGAACCCGATAGTGGGGGACGTGTCGGGCAATCTCGCCAAGGCCCGCGAGGCGAGGGCGGAGGCCAGTCGTCAGGGTGCGGATCTCGTCCTCTACACCGAGCTTTTTTTGTCTGGCTATCCGCCGGAGGACCTCATCCTGAAGCCTGCGTTCCTGAGAGCGTGCGAGCGAGCGGCGCTCGATTTTGCGAAGGACACGGCCGATGGGGGGCCGGGCGTGGTCATGGGGGTGCCCCTGAAGCGCGCAAGCGGCACGCATAATTCCGTCATTGTGGCTGATGGCGGAAGGGTGCTGGCGGAGCGCTACAAGGTGGACTTGCCCAACTATGGCGAGTTTGACGAAAAGCGGGTGTTTCACGCGGGGCCCGAGATCGGTGGGCCCGTCAATTTTCGTGGGGTAAGGATCGGCATTCCGATCTGTGAGGATATCTGGGGCGACCTCGCAGTATGCGAGACACTGGCGGAAAGCGGCGCCGAAATACTGCTGGTGCCGAACGGTTCGCCCTACCATCGCGGAAAGATGGACATGCGCCACCAGGTCGCGATCAGGCAGGTGATCGAGACGGGCCTTCCGCTAATCTATGCCAATCAGTTCGGCGGCCAGGATGAGCTGGTTTTTGACGGAGGCTCTTTCGCGATCGGTGCCGACCGCTCGCTGACCTTCCAGATGAGCCAGTTCGAGGAAGCGCTGGCGGTATCGGCATGGAAAAGAACGCAGGATGGATGGGCCTGTGAGTCCGGGCCGATGTCGCGCCTGCCGGAGAGTGAGGAGGCAGACTATAACGCCTGCATGGTCGGCTTGCGCGACTACGTCAACAAGAACGGCTTCAAGGACGTGGTGCTGGGCCTTTCCGGAGGCATCGACTCCGCGATCTGCGCCGCGCTTGCTGTAGATGCTCTTGGCAAGGAGCGGGTGCGCTGCGTGATGATGCCTTACCGCTACACGTCGAAGGACTCCCTGAAGGATGCCGAGGATTGCGCCCGTGCGCTCGGCTGTCGCTACGACATAGTCCCGATTCACCAGCCGGTGGAAGGCTTTCAGAACGCCCTGACGCAGATATTCGAAGGAACGGAATCCGGCATCACCGAGGAAAATCTTCAGAGCAGGGCGCGTGGCACGATCCTTATGGCGATTTCGAACAAGTTCGGCTCCATGGTGGTGACGACCGGCAACAAGTCCGAAATGTCGGTTGGCTACGCGACACTGTATGGCGACATGAACGGTGGCTTCAACCCCATCAAGGATCTCTACAAGATGCAGGTCTACGCGCTGTCGCGCTGGCGCAACGCGCATGTGCCGCCGAGCGGCCTGGGGCCTTCAGGAGAAGTCATTCCGGCCAACATCATAAGCAAGGCGCCGTCGGCTGAACTGAGGGAGAACCAGACCGACCAGGATTCCCTGCCGCCTTATCCGGTGCTCGACGACATTCTGGAATGCCTGGTCGAGAACGAGATGGGTGTGGACGAGATTGTCGCGCGAGGCCACCCCAGAGAGACGGTGATCCGCGTCGAGAACCTGCTGTACGTAGCCGAATACAAGCGGCGTCAGGGCGCTCCGGGAGTGAAAACCTCCAAAAGGAATTTCGGGCGCGACCGGCGCTATCCGATCACGAACCGGTTCCGCGACAGGGGATAGCCCAACACCGCTCGGGTCTGGACATGTGTGTCCATGCCTCGTAATTACTCGTCTCGATCGGCGGGCGCGTTGCAGCGCCCGGATCGGTCGTAGCCGCGTAACGATGCGGGTTGGATTGCATGACCAGACGCTACTCTGCGCTTTCGCTGTTCAAGGAAGGCCTTGCCGGACAGACGGGCTGGGAGCCGGCCTGGCGTTCCCCAGAGCCACGGTCCCGCTACGATGCCATTATCATTGGCGGGGGCGGCCACGGCCTCGCTGCGGCCTACTATCTGGCCAGGAACCACGGCATCACCAATGTGGCCGTGCTGGAAAAAGGCTGGATCGGCGGCGGAAATACGGGCCGCAACACGACTGTGGTGCGTTCCAACTACTTTTACCCCGAAAGCGCGGCGATCTACGGCCTGGCGCATAGACTTTACAAGACGCTGTCGAAGGAACTGAACTACAATGTGATGTTTTCGGCCCGGGGCATCCTCACGCTCGCGCACAGCGAGCAGGCGATGGAAACGGCGGCCCGCACGGTCAATGCCATTCAGGTCAACGGGATCGACTGCGAGCTATTCTCCGTGGATGACGTGCGGCGCGTCGTGCCAATCTACAATTTCTCTCCGGCGGCACGCTTTCCTGTCTATGGCGGCACCTGGCAGGCCAGCGGTGGCACCGCCCGGCACGATGCCGTGGCCTGGGGTTATGCGCGCGCTGCTAGCCGCCTTGGCGTGGATATCATACAAAACTGCGAGATCACCGATTTCATCGTCGAGGGCGGACGTTGTCGCGGCGTCGTGACGACGCGCGGCCCGATACGGGCGGAGCGAACCGGCATGGCTGTGGCCGGGCATTCCTCGGTACTCGCCGCCAAGGCAGGGTTCCGGCTGCCTGTCAACTCCTATGCCTTGCAGGCCTGCGTTTCCGAACCGGTAAAGCCGATTCTCGATACGGTGGTGATCTCTCCGGACACGGGCGTTTATGTCAGCCAGTCGGACAAGGGAGAACTGGTCATCGGCGGTGCGCTGGACCGCATTCCGTCCTATGGACAGCGGGGCAACCTGCCGGTTCTCGAAGGTGTCATAGCCGGCATGCTCGACATGTTCCCGATCTTTGGCCAGCTCAAGATG
>QGUU01000657.1 GCA_003242525.1 Pseudomonadota bacterium
GGTTTTTATTCTCGGTTTTTACTCCCCGGGCAACGCCAGTACGGGCCTGGGCATCGAGCGTCGGGACCGTACGGTATCCTCATATGACGTGCTCACTGGCGAACTGGAGATCGAGGCGGCGGCGATGCCCACGGCGGTGCCGGGACTTTCCATCGTTCCGTCCACTCTCGATCTTCTCGGCATAGAAATGGAGATTGCCTCGGCGCCTGACCGTGTGCTGCGCTTGCGCAATGCGCTGCGCGACTCGACCGCCCGCGCCGCGGCCTTCACCTATGTATTGATAGATTGCCCGCCCTCGCTCAATCTACTCACGCTGAACTCCATGGCAGCGGCCCATTCGGTGCTTGTGCCGCTTCAGTGCGAATTCTTCGCGCTGGAGGGCCTTAGCCAGCTTCTTGAAACTGTCGAGCAGGTGCGGGGAAGCATCAATCCCAACCTGACGATTCAGGGCATTGTGATGACCATGTTCGACGGTCGGAACAATCTTGCCAACCAAGTGGTGGAGGATGTGCGCGCCCATATGGGCGACAAGGTTTATGACACGATCATCCCGCGAAACGTTCGGGTTTCAGAGGCGCCCTCGCACGGGAAGCCAGCGATCCTGTATGACCTTAAATGCTCCGGCAGCCAGGCCTACCTGCAGCTGGCGTCGGAAGTGATTCGCCGGGAACGGCGCCTGAGAGCCGCATAAGTTCGGTACGGGAACGAAACGGTACGGTCGGAAATGAGCGAAGATTTCTCCAAGCGACGCCTCAAACGGGGACTTGCCTCCCTTATCGGCGAGATGGACCGTCCCCTCCCGACCGTGGGCGGGGCCTCAAGCGCGCCGGCGGCAGACGGAAAGGTGCCGATCGAGTTCGTGGCGCCCAATCCGCGGAATCCGCGCCGGAACTTTGCGGAAAGCGAGCTTGCGGATCTCGCTCAGTCGATTCGCGAACATGGCGTGGTTCAGCCTGTGGTTGTGCGAAGCTCGCCGACACAACGCGACCGATACGAGATCATCGCCGGCGAGCGGCGCTGGCGAGCCGCCCAGCGCGCCGGATTGACGGAAATCCCGGTCATCGTACGGGAAGTCAACGATCGAACGGCGCTTGAACTGGCGATCATCGAAAACGTCCAGCGCGCCGATCTAAATCCGGTCGAGGAGGCGATGGGCTATCAGCAACTCATCGACGAGCATGGCTACAGCCAGGCGGATCTCGGACAGGTCATCGGCAAGAGCCGCAGCCATGTCGCCAATACGCTGCGTCTGCTCAAGCTCCCCCCTGTCATCCGCGACATGCTGGTGGATGGCCAGCTTTCCGCCGGTCACGCCCGCACACTCGTCACCGCAGCCGATCCGGCCGCACTGGCGAAACGGATCGTGGAGGAAGGGCTGTCCGTCCGGCAGGCGGAGGCGCTGGCGCAGATGCCGGCCGAACAGCAGCGTGCTGCGGGCAGGGCCCCGGTTGAGAAGGATCCCGATACCCTTGCTCTGGAAAAGCTGCTCACCGACGCAACCGGCATGAAAGTCGTCATTTCCCACAGGGAGAAGGGCGGCGAGCTGCGCATTTCCTACCGTACGCTTGACCAGTTGGACGAGCTCTGCCGCCGCCTGAAGCAGGACAGGCCGTCGAGCGAACCGCGCATCCGGTAGCTGCGCTTCGCCTCATCGGCCAAGCCGGGCGCTTTCAACGGCTATAGCGAGCAGGGC
>QGUU01000167.1 GCA_003242525.1 Pseudomonadota bacterium
TGCGCTCCTTCTCGTCCATCTCCAGAATGAAGCGGCGTCGCTGCTCTGCAGTATCGGTCAGTTCGCCGAAGCCATTGGCCAGTTCCACGCCGCAGCAATAGAGTTCGAATCGCTCGGCCACGCGGGCGTCGCGTGGGCTCGGTCGGGCCAGCGCTGCCTCGGACACTGGATATTCACAAAGGATGGTGGCCTGCCCGATGCCCAGATTGGGCTCGACGCGCTCCACCATCACCCGGCTGAACAGGTCCGCCCAGTTGTCGTCAGGCGCGGTGCGTATGCCGGCACGAACCAGTGACGCGCGCAGCGCCTCCGCATCGGTCGAACCATCAGGTTCCACCGTGGCGAGAAGGTCGATGCCCGCATAACGATCGAATGCCTCCGCAACAGTAACTCTCTCCGCTTCGGCGAAAGGATCGGCTTCACGATTGCGGAAAGAAAAACGCCTCGTCCCTGCCCGCTCGGCTGCAAGGGCCAGCAATGCCGCGCAGTCCTGCATCAGCTTTTCATAATTTTCGCCGGCACGGTACCATTCGACCATGGTGAATTCGGGATGATGCAGGGCGCCGCGTTCCCGATTGCGCCAGACCCGGCCGAAGGAGAACAGGCGCCGCTCGCCGGCGGCAAGCAGCTTCTTGCAGGCGAATTCCGGCGAGGTGTGCAGATAAAGCGCCTTGCGCGACCCATCCGGCTGGATCGCTTCGGTGGCAAAGGCCGACAGATGCGCTTCGTTGCCAGGCGAAACCTGCAACGCGGCAGTCTCGACCTCGACAAAGCCGCGTTCCGCGAACCATGCGCGCAGCGCTGCCGAAATGGCATTGCGCGCCATCAGGCGCGGGCGGCGGTCGGCATGGACATGCGGAGTCCACCAGGGAGAAGCACTGGTCATTTTCATTCCGATTGGCAGAAGGGTGGCGGCGCTTTGTAAGATGCGCTAAGGGGCTGCGCAAGGATTCAAAGCTTCAGGGAAAACATGGTCAAGGTCATTGCAAGCTCGCTCCGCAAGGGAAACGTCGTCGAGAAGGACGGCAAGCTCTACGTCGTCCTGTTCGCGGAGAACATCCATCCCGGCAAGGGCACTCCCGTAACCCAGCTCGACATGCGCCGCATCTCCGACGGGGTGAAGGTCTCGGAACGCTATCGTACCACCGAGCAGGTCGAGCGTGCCCATGTCGAGGACCGGGAACACACCTTCCTTTACCAGGATGCGGAAGGCTTCCACTTCATGAACCCGGAAACCTACGACCAGATTGCGGTTTCACCGGATGTGGTGGGCGATGCCGCGCCCTACCTTCAGGAGGGCATGACCGTATCGGTTTCGGTGCACGAAGGCGTCGGCATTGCCATCGAGCTTCCGCAGCGCGCGGTGTTCGAAGTGGTTGAGACCGAGCCCGTGACCAAGGGGCAGACGGCCTCCTCTTCCTACAAGCCGGCAATCCTCTCCAATGGCGTCAAGACCGCCGTGCCGCCCCATATCACGGTTGGCACGCGCGTGGTCGTGATGACCGCCGACGGCTCCTATGTCGAGCGCGCCAAGGACTGAGGGTTACCCCCCGCCGTCCCTTGATGCCTGCAGGTCAGGCAACAAAAAACCCGCCATCTCTGGCGGGTTTCTGATTTCGGAAGCCCTGCGCTTCAGATACCGAGATTGGCGAACTTGCTCTTGAACTTCGAAAGACGGCCACCGCGATCCACCAGCGTCTGCTGGCCGCCGGTCCAGGCCGGGTGGGTCATCGGGTCGATGTCGAGGTTCATCGTGTCGCCTTCCTTGCCCCAGGTCGAGCGCGTCTCGTACTCGGTACCGTCGGTCATGACGACCTTGATGGTGTGATAGTCGGGATGGATGTCGGCCTTCATCGTTCTGGTCCTGCTGCGGGCACCGGCACATAAAGCTGCGTCGATGCGTCCCTTCCTAAAGTCCGAAGCCGCAGCTATGGAAAGCCACGGCTCCTCAAACAGTCGGGGTGCCTATACATCAGCCGAACTCGAATAACAATCCCGTCGGGGATTACCAGTCAGGAAAAGGGTCAATGGCGGAAAACAGCGCAGAAGAGCGACGACGCTCGCTCAGGCCGCTCCGCCGCCTTGCGCCCTATATCGCCCGGTATCGGGGACTTGTCATCGGTGCGGTGGTGTCACTGACGTTGGCGGCCGTTACCACGCTGGTTCTGCCGATCGCCGTGCGTCGCATGATCGACCACGGGTTTTCGACCTCCGACAGCTCCTTCATCGGCAATTATTTCACCATGCTGGTAGCCATGGCGGCAGTGCTGGCGGCTGCTTCTGCAGGGCGCTACTTCTTCGTCATCACTCTGGGCGAGCGAGTCGTGGCCGACCTGCGCCGCGACGTATTCTCGCATGTCACCACCCTGTCACCGGCCTTTTTCGATGCGACCCAGTCGGGCGAGATCGTCTCCCGGCTTGCCGCCGACACCACGCAGGTGAAATCAGCGGTCGGGGCCACCGCTTCCGTCGCCCTGCGCAACATTATCCTCGGCCTTGGGGCGGTCGCGATGATGGTCTTCACCAGCCCGAAGCTGTCCTCGCTGGTGCTCGTGGCCATCCCCGTAATCGTTTTTCCCCTTATCGCCTTCGGTCGCTCGGTGCGCCGCCGCTCCCGCCAGGCGCAGGACACGCTCGCCGAGGCCACCGCCTATGCCAGTGAGCAGATCGGCGCGATACGCACCCTGCAGTCCTTTACCAACGAAAAACTCGTTACTGGGCGTTTTGCCGCCGCGGTCGAGGCCGCATTCGCGGCCGCGCGCGCCTCTATCCTTGCGCGTTCTCTGCTCACCTTCGTAGCCATCTTCCTGGTCTTCTCCTCGGTTGTGGCTGTGCTCTGGTTCGGCTCGCGCGATGTGCTGGCCGGCGACATGTCGCCCGGTACGCTGGGCCAGTTCCTTCTCTATGCAGTTTTCGCGGCAGGCGCGCTCGGGGCGCTGTCGGAAGTATGGGGCGAGCTTTCCCAGGCCGCCGGTGCTGCCGAACGCCTGACAGAAATCCTCGCCGAGAAGCCGGCAATAGCCGCGCCAGTGAAGCCGGCACCCCTGCCCTCGAAGCCCAGGGGTGAGATCGCGCTGGAGGGAGTTTCCTTCTCCTATCCCGTACGGCCCGATCGCGCAGCGGTCCATGGACTGACCTTTTCCGTGGAGCCAGGGGAGACGGTGGCAATCGTCGGCCCCTCGGGAGCAGGCAAGAGCACCGTGTTCTCGCTGCTGCAGCGGTTCTACGATCCGGAGGCCGGAACGATCCGCATAGACGGTATCGACATCAGCCAGGCGGACCCGGCCGCAGTGCGCGCCCGCATCGCAATCGTGCCCCAGGACGTCATCATTTTCGCAGCCAGCGTTCGTGACAATATCGCCTTTGGCCGGCCGGGGGCATCGGATGCGGAAATCGACGCGGCAGCAAAGGCGGCCCTGGCCGATGAGTTCGTCGCCCGGCTCCCGCAGGGTTACGACACCTTGCTCGGCGAACGGGGCGTGACGCTATCGGGCGGCCAGCGTCAGCGCATTGCCATCGCCCGCGCCATTTTGCGCGACGCGCCGATCCTGTTGCTCGACGAAGCCACCTCTGCCCTCGACGCCGCGAGCGAGGCGCTGGTGCAGGAAGCGCTGGAACACCTGATGCAGGGCCGCACCACGCTGGTGGTCGCGCATCGACTGGCCACGGTCCTCAAGGCCGATCGCATCCTCGTCATGAAGGATGGCCGAATCGTCGAGGAAGGCACGCATGCGAGCCTCGTGGCAAAAAGCGGCGTCTATGCCGAGCTGGCAAGGCTGCAATTCGAAACCGGCGCCGGCGCATTCGGCAAGGCCGCGGAGTAAGGTCCGGCCCCAAGGCTTCGGCAAGCGGCCCGGATGTCCACGTCGGCTATCCGCCGCTATCCCAGCAGATTGCGCGCGGTGCGCATGAAGATCCTGGCACCGATGGGAATGAGATCATCCGGGAAATCGTAGTCCGGATTGTGCAGCGCAGGATGATGCTCTCCTGCTCCCAGGAAGAACATGGCCGAAGGCGCGTTCCGCCCGAAGATGCCGAAATCCTCCGAGGCGCGCATCGGCAGGCTGTCCTCGTTGTGAACGATACCGTCCTGATCGAGCGCGGTGCGAAGGTGCTCCACCGCTTCCGGGGCATTCATGCTCGCCACGAAAATCTCGTGATAATCGATCTCGCAGGCCAGTCCCGATTCTCGGGCTGTCCGCCGCACCAGCTCTTCCGCGTCGGCGCACAGAGCCGCCATCCGCTCGTCCAGTCGCGTTCGCAAGGTTGCCCACACTTCCGCCTCGCCCGGCGCTACCCCGAAAACCGCCTCGCCCATCGAAGCATGGGTGACGGTGACCATGGCAAAATCATCCTCGGTGAAGGCACCACGCCCGAGCTTTGCAAGCGCCGGCATCAACTGGCTGACCGCCAGCATGGGCGACACGCCGGTTTCCGGCATGGAGGAGTGCGCCGTCTTGCCCTTGAGCACGATGCGCATGCCGCGCGATGCACAGTTTACCACGCCCGGCTTGAGCCTCACTTCGCCGAAGGGAATGCCGGGAAGGTTGTGCAGGGAGAAGGAGAAATCGGGCGCGATCGATTTAAAGCGCGGGTCCGCGACAACGCCGGCAGCACCATTGCCGGTTTCCTCGGCAGGCTGGAACATCAGCACCACCCGTCCCTTCGCTGGCCGACGGCGCCCGAACTGCCGGCCGAGAGCGGCGAGAATGGCCGTGTGCCCGTCATGGCCGCACATATGCGACTTGCCCGGCACGCGGGAGGCATGAGGCACTCCCGACAGTTCCTCGATGGGGAGGGCATCCAGCTCGGAGCGGAACAGCACCGTCGGGCCGGGCCGGCCGCTGTCATAAACCATTGCGACCCCATGGCCGCCCAGGCCTGTCAGCACCTCGTCCGGCTGGGTGTCGGCAAGAAAAGCGACCACTTCGCGGGCGGTCTGTTCTTCCTCGTTGGATATTTCCGGCTGTTCATGCAGCTTGCGCCGAAACGCCGTGAGTTCGATCACATCCTGGTTCGTCAGGGACAATTCGCTCTCTCCACGTCAGTTTGGTTTTCCGGCGCCATGCTGCCCGGAGCTTCCCGCGGGAATGGACAGCAAAACGCCCTCGGGCGGCGCGATTTCAACGACACGCAATGCCGCACCCCTCGGCGCGACTGGCATCGGGCCGTCGCGAACAGAGACGGTCACGCCTTTCCGTAGCGATCTTCAAGGTGGCGTATGAAATGGGCTGCGTCGAGCTTCTCGCCCGTTGCACGCTCCATCAACTCCGGCGTCGACCAGCGCGAGCCTTGCGACCAGATCCGTTCACGCCGCCATGCGTTGATCGCCGAGAAGTCGCCGCGCACGAGATCTTCCTCCGCGGCCGGATATTCCTGCGTCAATGCCGCCCACTGCTGCGCTGCCATCATCGCGCCAAGCGTATATGAAGGGAAATAGCCGAATGCGCCGGCCGGCCAGTGCACGTCCTGCATGGGTCCGTCAGCGGGATTGTCGATGGTTCCCAGACCGAGATATTCCCTCATCCCGGCGTCCCACGCTTCCGGCATGTCCGCGACCTTGAGCCGGCCGGCGATGAGATCAAGCTCCAGTTCGTAGCGCAGGATGACGTGGAGCGGATAGGTGACCTCATCGGCATCCACACGTATGAGCCCGCGCTCAACGTGATGGACATGCGGAAGTATCTCGGCGAGTGCCCACCGCTCGCCCAGATGCGTTTCCACGACCGTCAGGGCCCACTGCCAGAAGGCCGGATTTCGGCCGATCTGCTTTTCCACGAACAGGCTTTGGCTCTCATGCATGGCCATGCCGCGGGCCTTGCCAAGGGGCCAATGCGACCACTCCTTGGGCAGGTTCTGCTCGTAGAGAGCGTGGCCGGTTTCGTGCAACGTCCCCATCAGCGCGGACAGGAACTCGGTCGTGCGATAGCGGGTGGTTATGCGGACGTCACTCGGCACG
>QGUU01000168.1 GCA_003242525.1 Pseudomonadota bacterium
GACCCGCAGGCTGTAGAATTCCGAGCCCTTGTCGTCGAAAGCCCACAAAAGACGTCTGTGATCTGACGAATGGTCAATATCGCCCAGGCGGAAATAGGCTTTCCCCTCGGCCTCGGCGTCGCCGTCCAGCAATATCTGTTCCGCCCCGCCGTCTCGTGGAGTGCGGAAATAACGTGGGTGATCGCCGCCGACCCTGAAGGATGAGCCATAGGCGAAGGGGCCGTCTTTCATCGGCACAGATGAATCGTCCTCCTTGATGCGGCCCTTCATCTCCGCGAACAGCACTTTCCGGAGGTCGGCCGTGTCAGCCATGAGCGCGGCCTGATATGCGTTTTCGGCATCCAGATGCGCCCTGATTTCAGGCGCGAGCAGTGACGGGTCGCGGAACACCTCCTGCCAGTTATCGGCGCGTAGCCAAGCATAATCGTCGACTCGCCTGATGCCGTGGTGAACGTCATCCACGGGCTTCTTCTCGGGACGGGGTGCTTCGACTGGGGGAAATCCTTTACTCATGATTCTGGCTCGCTGCGGAAGGACGCCTGCAATGAGCACGTTCACGCCACTGTCTCAAGTGCCAGTGGCTCTGCGCGGCGATGGGATAACTCGTATATCGCGAGGATAGCCGGCCACTTTCAACGAGGGATTTCATCGGTAATGCTGATAATATCGTAAAAAGCGAGTTATTGGACCGTAAACATGAAATATTGATCTATTGAATGTTAATATAGATCGTAGTGTGAATTGACTTACTAGATCAACCGCGTCATGAACTCCGGGCGAAGTGAAACTCTGATCGGTCGTAAAGGCACGAGGAACGCGCCTTGTAATGCGGCGGATATGAATGGACGCGTAGGACTAGAAAAAAATGGAAACAGCCGACACGCCTATAAAAAATAGCGACGCTCTGATCGAGCTGACTGCGGATGTTGTAGCAGCCTATGTCAGCAACAATCCGGTTCCGGTGGGAGAGCTTCCCAACCTGATAGCTGATGTTCATGCTGCGCTGAGCAGGGTAGGCGGCGCCGCTGAACCGCCGCCGGCGGAGAAACAGAAGCCTGCGGTCAACCCCAAGCGTTCGGTGCATGACGACTACATCATCTGCCTGGAGGACGGGAAGAAGTTCAAGTCCCTGAAGCGCCACCTGATGACCCATTATGGGATGACCCCGGAAGAATATCGCGAGAAATGGGGCCTCGATCCCTCATACCCGATGGTTGCGCCGAACTATGCGGCCGCGCGTTCACGCCTGGCCAAGAAGATGGGTCTGGGACGCAAGCGCGCTTAGGACCCCTCGGACGACTTCGTCGAGATCAGCGGCGCCTTTGGGCGCCGTTTTCATAGGTGGCAACGGTTGCCTGCCGATTGAAGGGAAAACCATCGCGATCAAGGGCGGTGAGCCGGTCGAGCGCCTGCTTCAATGCTATGTGGCGATTGAGGTCATAGGCCCAGTGCCGGTGCAAACCTCTCTGACGCTCACGCTCGATTGCGTGCCGCAGCTTGAGTATCAACGCTGCCCTGGTTTCGCGGGGCGCGTTCAAAGCGCCCTGCAGGTCGATGCCGCAAGACAGCGCCAGAGCTGCCAGTTGCCGGGCCTCGGAGGCTGCCTCCTGCCTGCGCGCCACAAACGCCTTCGCATCTTTTTCGAACTGCTTCATTTGCTCATTCCCGCGGTTGCCGCGGCAACTATCCGCGGCAGACCCGCGATGGGGACACCGGGCCGTCGCAGACCCACGGTATCGCCACGGAAAGCGAGCAATTCCAAAGGTTTGCAAGAACGAAGCTGTGATCTATGTTCTTTGTTTGTTCACATCGTGCTGCCTCCCGGGTATAAGGAACATATTCCTATACTCGGAGGAAGTTTTCGTGTCCCCTGCATCGTCGGCTTTAAAAAAAGAAACATACTCGTCGGCATCCGAAACGGACCAGGCAGTCACGTTCTGCGCCTCATCGAAGCGCCGGGATGAGATGGCCCAGGAAATGTGCGAAAGCCTGATCGACATCGTGGCGGCCCTTTTCTCGGTTCCAAGCAAGGAACTCCGCAAGGCGGGCAGGACCGCTGATTCGGTATCCCGGGTTCGACAGATTGCCATGTATGTGGCTCATGTCGTCCTCCGCCTGACGCAGGGTGAGGTAGGCCGCGGCTTTGGCCGCGATCGCACCACTGTCGTCCATGCCTGCCACACGATAGAGGACCTGCGCGACGATGCGGAGTTCGACCGCATAGTTTCGACGGTCGAACAGATAGCGCAGGCAGCGTTCCGCATGCGTATTGAGGGTTGATCATGACGAACGGCGCGATTTCTCTGCCGACCTCGGCCGCGCGCGTCCTGAGGTTTCTCGCAGGCGGGCCTGCCTCGGTTATGCCGGCCGCGCGCGTCGGCAAGTTCATGCTGGAAGCGGCTGGACGCGGCAGCGTTGCCGCCGACGCCGATCTTCTCGCGCTGCTTGCCTCCGCCGGCGTTGTGGTCAGGACATCGCATGGCGCGGCGCTTTCGGCGTCTGGCCAGGCGCTCGCGCAGCAGTTGGCGGAAAAACGCCGTTCACGCGATGATAGCGACATCGGCCTTGCTGTCGTGGAGGCAGGACCGGAGCGTGAGATCGTCTTGTCCAACATGTCGGAATCGCCGATTGCACAGCTTGTACGTCGCAAGGGGCGGGATGGGCGCCCTTTTCTGACAAGTTCCGAATATGAAGCGGGAGAAAGGCTGCGTGCCGACTATACGAAGGGCCGGATCATGCCCCGTCTCGGCGCAAACTGGGAGGCAAGCGTAGCCTCGGGGCGCCGTGGAGGTTCGGCCGGAGGAATGGTGGACCTAATGGATGCTGCGCTTGCGGCGCGACAACGGGTGGAGAAGGCGCTTGCGGCGGTAGGCCCGGAACTTTCAGGAGTTCTGATCGACGTCTGCTGCTTTCTCAAGGGGCTTGAGCAGGTGGAAACCGAACGGGGCTGGCCGGTGCGTTCTGCCAAGGTAGTGCTGAAAACGGCACTGGGCGCGCTCGCACGCCACTACGATCCGCCCCCAAGCAAGGAACATCGCAAACCTCTGCTGCACTGGGGCGCTGACGACTACCGGCCTTCGATCACGTGACGCGGCCTGTCAGGCCGTCTGCTTCAAGGCGGTTTCGGCGTTGCGCATGATCCGCTGGATCATGGAGCGTAGGCCATTTGCGCGCTGCGGCGAAAGATGTTCGTCCAGGCCGAGCTCCCTGAGCGTGGCTTCGGCATCAGTGGCCAGGATCTCGCTTGCCCGGCGGCCGGAAAAAAGCGCCAGCATGATGGCGACGAGACCGCGGACGATATGGGCATCGGAATCACCCTGGAAGGTGACGACCGGATCGGCCCCTTCGCCGACTTCGGTCGTCAGCCAGACCTGGCTGACGCAGCCCGGCACCTTATTGGCGGGAGTGCGCTCTTTTTCCGGGAAAGGCGGCAGGGTCTCGCCCAGTTCGATCACATAGCGGTAGCGGTCTTCCCACTCGTCGAGGAAGGAGAAATCGTCGCGTATGGCTTCAATGGTGGTCATGTGCGCCGGATATAGTGACCCGCTCAAGGCACGTCACGAAAAAAAACACCACAGGCGCCGAGAGGTCAGGCGGCCCGTGGCGTTGCCGTCCCGACGGCTGAAGTCAATTTGAGGCGGGTTCGGCGGGCGGCTCTGCAGGAATGTCTGCCGCCGGCGCCGGCACGGTGCCCGTTATGGTTTCCTGATCAGGCGCATCGTTTTCGCCAATCATGTCTGCCGCGATTCGCACCGTTGCCTTGGCACGTTCGGCAATCGTGTGCAGGGCCTGTTTGCCGACCACGCACACATCTGGCTTGCGCTCGCAGATGCCGGCTATGTCGCCCACCGCTTCCCTTGCCGCCACGAACGCCTGGAGCGGGCCCACGCTTTCATGTTGCGGATCGTCGGAGCCGATATTGAAGGGGAGCAGGAGCAGCACAAGCGAGAACCAGAAAGCCGCCCGGATGAGGAAACCCATTTTCACACCTTCCCGTTTCGTCGGCCCGCCCCTGACAGCGGAGCCTCGCTGTTGTCCGGACAATGGCACGGCCACGCAAAGGACCGCTTGAAAAGGAGCAGAAAATTCTCAGAAAATTTTAGTCAACCGGGCAAGGACATGGTGATCTGCGCATTCAAATCGACGTTGAGCAATTCCGGTAGCGATGTCCTAACCATCCAAATTGCTGATTTCATGGCGGGTTCCGGCAGTGCCCGTTGACAATGGCGGAACATCGCTTCTTCCAGCCCGCAGCTCGCAAGCTAACCGCCCGTTTACTATGGCGACAAATGCACGGGTCGCCGTGCCTGTCTGACGCAGATATTGCCTTCAACGCGGCGTCGGATCGTCCCGCCTTATCCTTTCCTTAAAAGCTCGATGCGAGTTTCGGTCTCACAAGAGAGATCTGCAAAGCAGACAGGTGCGAGTGCGTAGCTTTGAGTCCGGCGGCCACCAGATATTTTGAATTGTCCGGCGCGATGGCTGCTGCATGCGAGCAGTTCGTCAGTTCGTCCATCGTTGACCCGCAATTGCGGCGCGTTCACCGGCGTCTCGTCGGCGTGCTGCTTGCCGCGCCCTTCCTGGGCGGAGGCGCAGCAGTTGCACTTTCTACCGCCAATGTTGGCGCCGCCGCGACCATGGCCGTCATCCTGGCGCTGTTCGGACTCGGCTGGCTGGCTGCAATGATGGTTTCGGTTACCGCGAATGCGGCGCTAGTCGGCGTCCCGGCGCTGTTGGCCGGAGGGTGCGGGCTTGCCGCCCTTCTTGCCGCCGGCGGCGGTTTGGCTTCGCCTGTTGCCCTGCTTTGTCTGGCGCTTCCGCTGGAAACCTTCTGGGTATCCTCTTCCCGCCGGGCCGCCACCTGTGCCGCTGCAATCGCGCTGGCGGCGGTCATTCTATATCCCGCCCTGGGCGCCATCATACCCGCTTATGGACAGCCTGCCGCATGGCATTGGCTGATCCCCCTGGCATGGGCAGCAACGCTTGTCGGGCGTTTCGGACAATTCTCGAGTAATGCTGCGGACCGTGGCGAGGGCATCGAGGAGCGTCTGGAAGAGGTTATTGACGCCGTGGTGTTCCGGATCGGCCATGGCGGGGAGGTTCTGGAGGCGTCTGCCAAGGCCGCTGCGATTCTCGATGTGGCGCCGGTACTGTGGCTGGGAACGGGTCTGTTCGACCGCATCCATATTTCCGACCGGGTTACTTACCTCAGTGCGCTGGCAGACCTGCGCGATGGAGCGCCCCAGCGCCGGCTGGAATTGCGCCTTCGTCTGCCAAACCAGACCGGATCGTTCGGAGACAATTACCGGAGCCTCGTCGTCGACCTGATACGGAGCGGGTCGGGGCGCCCCTTCTATGCCATCGTGCGGGAGCAGGGCGATGTTGCCGAACTGCGCGCTGCGCTGGCCGCTGCGCGGGAGAACGCGGCCGGCGCGGATGTGGCCAAGAGCCGGTTCCTGGCGGCTGTCAGCCATGAATTGCGCACGCCGCTCAATGTAATTCTCGGCTTTTCCGACATGCTGCTGCACGAAATGTTTGGCCCCTTCGCGGACCCTCGGCAGAAGGAATATGTCTCGTTGATTCGCCAGTCCGGACAGCATCTTCTGGACGTGGTGACGTCGATCCTGGACATATCGCGGCTGGAATCGGGAACCTATACGGTGTTGCCCGAACCTTTCCGCTTCGCCGATGCCGTGGCGATGTGCCATTCGATGATGAGTCTCCCGGCCAGGCAAAAGGACATTGCGCTGACGACGCAGGTTGCCGCCGACGTTGGCGAGATCACCGCCGACCGCCGCGCCATCCAGCAGATCCTGATCAATCTTGCCGCCAACGCCATCAAGTTTACGCCGGAAGGGGGATCCGTCTCCATCGGGGGGAGGCGCGCGGGCCAAGCCCGGAATTTGTGGGCAACCAAGACGGGAA
>QGUU01000658.1 GCA_003242525.1 Pseudomonadota bacterium
AGAACCGTTCGCCGGTTTGTTTACGCAGGGGATGGTCACTCACGAAACCTACTCGAAGAACGGCAAATGGTTGCTGCCGACCGAGGTGCGGATCGAGGGTGAAGGCGATCAGCGGCGCGCCTACGAAATCGCCACCGGTGAACCGGTCGAGATCGGCTCGATCGAGAAGATGTCGAAGTCGAAGAAGAACCTGGTCGACCCAGACGACATCATCTCGACCTATGGCGCAGACTGTGCCCGTTGGTTCATGCTTTCGGACAGTCCGCCCGAGCGGGATGTCATCTGGACCGAAGCTGGTATTGCAGGTGCAAGCCGATTCATGCAGCGTGTGTGGCGGCTGGTCAACGATGCGCTGGCTGTGGCTGCACCGATCGGCACGCCCAAGCCCGCCGAATTCGGCCCGGACGCGGATGCCCTTCGCCGGGCGACACACAAGGCCCTCTCCCGTGTGGGCCAGAACATCGAGAACCTGCGGTTCAATCTTGCTGTCGCCCAAATCTACGAGCTTGCCAGCACTCTCCAGTCGACCCTCGGAAAGCGGGCCCCTGGCCTAGACTGGGCCATTCGCGAAAGCCTCGAGCTGCTCGTTCAGATGCTCGGCCCGATGATGCCGCATTTGGCAGAAGAATGCTGGGAGCGGCTTGGATACAACACCTTGCTTGCAGATCAACCTTGGCCAGCCGTGGAGGAGGCCCTTCTCGTTGACGATACGATCACCATTGCCGTACAGGTGAATGGTAAGCGTAGGGACGAGCTGACGATCGCCAGAAGCGCGAGCAAAGCCGAAATCGAGGCAGCAGCCTTGAAGCTGGAGCCGGTCATCCGTGCTCTGGATGGGCGACCCGTGAAGAAAGTGATCGTCGTGCCGCAGAGGATCGTGAATGTGGTTGCCTAGGGGGCAGGGCTTCTCGGTTTCTGGCTGGTGGACTTGGGGCGGTGCGGCGCGTTCGATCGCGATCGTGATGCTCCTCGCGCCGGCCCTTGCGGCATGCGAGGGTAGCACCGGCTTCCGCCCGATGTACGGCGCCGCCACTCTAGCTGACACGGAGGCGAAGCTTGCCTCGGTCTCGTTCGGGACCATTCCAGGCCGTGTCGGGCAGCGGATCCGCAACGAGCTGATCTTCCAGACTACGGGTGGTGGCTCTGGCCTGCCGCCGAAGTACCACGTCGACATCGCTATCCGCCAGCAGATCGTTTCCACGCTGGTGCGCAAAGATGGCGAGTCACAGAGTCAAGTTTATAGTCTCGAGGCCAAGTTCCAGCTGATCCGCGTTGCCGACAACGCGGTGCTGTTGGAAGGCACGAGCTATGGCCGCGCCAGCTTCGAACGTTTCGACTCCATCTATTCGAACGTGAAAGCGCGTGAGGACGCCGAGAATCGCGCGGCACGCGCGGTTGCACAGGACATCAAGACACGGCTCGCCGCCTTCCTCTCCGGGACAGCTTAAGCGGGCTGAATTACCCTGGCGGCCATAGCCGCCATGGACGAAACCGATGACGGCCATAAAGGCTCAGCAGGCCGAGCAGTTTCTAAAGACACTTGACCTACGCTACCGGGCCATCTTGCTGTACGGCACCGATGCCGGCGTTATTGCCGAGCGGGCGCGGACCGCTGCCAGAAAACTGGCAGAATCCAGCGATCCGCCTGGCGACATCCTCCGCATCGAGGATGCAGAC
>QGUU01000169.1 GCA_003242525.1 Pseudomonadota bacterium
AAGGGCGACAGGGTGCTGCTGTTGATCACCAAGGGCTTTCGCGATGCCCTGCGCATCGGCTACCAGGCTCGGCCGGATATTTTCGCCAAGAAGATCGTCCTGCCGGACCAACTATATGAGCGGGTCGTAGAGGTCGACGAACGCATCCGTGCGGATGGATGCATAGAGAAACTGCTCGACATATCGACGGTTCATCCGGCGCTTGAGCGCGCCAGGGCCGATGGCTTCGACGCCGTGGCCATAGTCTTCATGCACGCCTGGAAAAACCCGGACCATGAGAAGGCAATGGCAAAGGTCTGCCGCAATCTCGGCTTTCGACAGGTTTCAGCAAGTCACGAGGTCTCGCCTCTTATCAAGCTGGTAGGCCGGGGCGACACCACGATGGTGGACGCATATTTGTCGCCGATACTACGTCGCTATGTGGCGCAGGTGGCTAAGGCGCTCGGAACCGGCACGCCGCCCGATGCAGACCCGTCGGTGGTCCCGCCCCGGCACGACGGAGAAGACGTCTTACCCCGGCTGATGTTCATGATGTCGTCCGGCGGGTTGACCGCAGCCGAAAATTTCCAGGGCAAGGATGCGCTGCTTTCAGGGCCCGCTGGCGGCGTGGTGGGCATGGTCGAAACGGCCCGCCTCGCCGGTTTCGACAAGGTGATCGGCTTCGACATGGGCGGCACCTCAACGGACGTGGCCCATTTCGATGGTGAATACGAGCGTGCATTCGACACCGAGGTGGCAGGCGTGCGTGTTCGTGCTCCCATGATGCAGATACACACCGTTGCGGCAGGGGGCGGCTCGCTCCTGCATTTCGAGGCGGGACGTTTCAGGGTCGGGCCAGATTCAGCTGGCGCCAATCCCGGCCCCGCCTGCTATCGGCGCGGCGGCCCTCTGACAGTCACGGACGCCAATGTCATGCTGGGCAAGCTGCAGCCGCATCTGTTTCCGCACATCTTCGGCCCTGCGCAGGATCAGCCGCTGGACGCTGACATAGTGCGCGCGAAATTCGCCGCGCTCGCGGAAAAGATCGGCGACGGACGCTCCCCCGAGGCCGTAGCCGAGGGCTTCATTACCATTGCCGTCGAAAACATGGCCAACGCCATCAAGAAGATTTCGGTGCAGCGCGGCTATGACGTAACCCAATATCTTCTGAACTCGTTCGGTGGCGCGGGCGGCCAGCATGCCTGTCTCGTCGCCGACTCGCTCGGCATCGAGGCAGTGCTCATCCACCCGCTTTCCGGACTGCTCTCAGCTTACGGCATCGGCCTGTCCTCGATATTTGCTTCGCGCCAGCAGGCCCTGCTGCAGCCGCTTTCGGAAGCCGCGCTCCCGGCTATCAACGAGTTGGTCGAGAAATTGCGAGCTGAAGTGCTCAGCGAATTGTCGGCCCAGGGAGTTTCCAGCGATGACGTGAAGACGCGCCCAATCCTGCATGTTCGCTACAAGGACAGCGACACCAGCCTGCCTGTCGATTTCGGTGCGCGTTCGATTTCCGATGCCAGGATCGCTTTCGCGTCCGCCCACAAAGCTCAGTTCGGTTTCGTCCACGACGACAAACCCCTGATCGTGGAAGCGGTTGCGGTCGAAGGTTCGGACGTGGGCGTGAGCTATGGGGAAGCGGAATCTGAATGTGAGGAAATTGCAGCAACGCCTTCGGATAGAGGACGATTTTTTGCCGAAGGACAATATCGAGAAGCTGGCATATTCCGTCGTAATGACCTGCAGCCGGGTAACTGGATCGACGGGCCGGCGCTGATAATCGAACCGAACCAGACCATCGTGGTCGAACCGGGCTGGCGGGCCGATATCACCGCGAGAAACCACGTGCTTCTGCGTCGCCGCGAAAAGAAGCGGCGGCGCATTGCCCTCGGCACGGATCAGGCCGGGAAGGACGGAGCCGACCCCGTAATGCTGGAGGTCTTCAACAACCTTTTCATGTCCATCGCCGAGCAGATGGGGGTGACGCTGCAGAACACCGCCCATTCGGTCAACATAAAGGAACGGCTGGATTTCTCCTGTGCCGTCTTCGACCGCGACGGCGCTCTTGTAGCCAATGCTCCACACATGCCTGTCCATCTGGGCTCAATGGACCGCTCGGTGGAAACCATCATCCGCTTGAATGCAGGCAACATCCGCCCCGGTGACGTCTTCGCGCTCAACGCGCCGTACAATGGCGGAACACACCTGCCGGACATTACCGTAGTAACGCCGGTGTTCGACGCCGGCGAAAGTGGCCAGAACATTCTTTTCTGGGTGGCCTCGCGAGGTCATCACGCCGATGTCGGCGGAACCGCTCCCGGCTCGATGACGCCGCTTGCGACAACCGTGGACGAGGAAGGCGTGCTGTTCGACAACTTCCGCATCGTCGAACAGGGCAGGTTCCGCGAGAAAGCCCTTTATGAACTCCTGACCGATCATCCCTACCCTGCCCGCAACCCCGCCCAGAACATTGCGGACCTGAAGGCTCAGATAGCGGCCAATGAGAAAGGGGCTGCCGAATTGCGCAAGATGGTACGCCATTTCGGCCTGCCGATGGTCCAGGCCTATATGGGTTACGTCCAGGACAACGCCGCCGAAAGCGTCCGGCGCGTGCTGGAACGGCTGCCAGACTGTTCCGAATACGAATACCCGACCGACACCGGACAGGTGATCAGGGTGAAGATCACCGTCGACCGCCAAAGGCGCGAGGCCACAGTGGATTTCACCGGCACGTCTCCCGTGGAGAAGAACAATTTCAATGCCCCGGAGCCGGTGACGCGCGCCGCCGTCCTCTATGCATTCCGCGTCATGGTCGAAGGCAGCATTCCCATGAATGCCGGCTGCCTGAGACCTATCAGGATCGTGATCCCGGAAGGTTGCATGTTGCGGCCGAGCTATCCGGCCGCAGTCGTCGCGGGGAATGTGGAAACGTCGCAGCACGTCACCAACGCCCTGTTCGGGGCGATGGGAGCCATGGCGAATGCACAGGGCACGATGAACAACCTGACCTTCGGCAACGAGCGCTATCAGTACTATGAGACGATCTGCTCCGGCTCTCCCGCCGGTCGCATGAACGACGGCACCGGTTTTTCAGGAACCTCGGCCGTCCATACCCACATGACCAATTCGCGGCTTACCGACCCCGAAATTCTCGAACTGCGCTTTCCCGTGCTTCTGGAGGACTTCCACATCCGCGAGGGCTCGGGCGGAAAGGGTCGCTGGAATGCCGGCGACGGCACAAGTCGCACCATCCGCTTCCTGGAAAGGATGGAGTGCGCCATCCTTTCCTCGCACCGCAGCCGGCCACCAAGGGGCCTCGACGGCGGCGGCGATGGCCAGCCTGGCTCGACAAGGGTGCGCCGCAATAACGGCCACGTCGAGACGCTGAAGGCATGCGACCAGACGGTGCTGGAAGCCGGTGAAGCGGTGATCGTGACAACGCCCACCGCCGGCGGCTACGGCGTTCCCTGACCGTCATTCTTCGCAGCGATACACGCAAGGCTTGCCGCGGCCCCTTCGCGCCCTAGCTTGCAGGCACTTCCTCGCTGCGAAGGATTGCCGACATGGACCTCGACCCGCTCCTGCTGTCTCGGCTGCAGTTCGCCTGGGTCATCGCCTGGCATATACTGTTGCCATCCTTCACCGTTGGCCTCGCCTCCTACATCGCCTTGCTGGAAGGGCTGCATTTCACCACTGGCCGCGAAATCTACCTTCGCATCTCGTCCTTCTGGATCAAGATCTTCTCCGTCGCTTTCGGCATGGGCGTCGTTTCCGGCATCGTCATGCCGTTCCAGTTCGGCACCAATTGGAGCCGTTACTCCGATGCAACCGCCAATGTATTGTCCCCTCTCTTCGCCTATGAGGGGCTGACCGCCTTCTTCCTTGAAGCTGCCTTTCTCGGCGTCCTTCTGTTCGGCCGCAAGCTGGTCCCGCCCTGGGCGCATTTCGTCGCGGCGCTGATGGTGGCCTTCGGCACACTCCTGTCTTCCTTCTGGATCCTTTCCGCCAATAGCTGGATGCAGACGCCGGCAGGTTACGAGCTGATCGACGGCCGCTTCTTCCCCAGGAATTGGACCGAGGTCATCTTCAATCCGTCCTTTCCCTACCGGCTGGGCCACAATGTAGTCGGCTTCTATGTGACCACCGGCTTTGTCGTGGTCGGCGTCGCTGCATGGCTGATCCGCCGCGGCAGGGCAGTGGCGGAAGCGTCCCATATGCTGTCGGTGAGCCTGTGGCTGCTGACCGCACTGGTGCCGCTGCAGATTCTGCTGGGCGATCTGCATGGCCTGAATACGCTGGAGCATCAGCCCGAGAAGCTCGCCGCGATCGAGGCACATTGGGAGACAGGAAACCGCGTTCCGCTCAATCTTTTTGCCATTCCGGATGAGGAGAACGAAACCAACCGTTACGAAGTGCAGGTGCCGCTGCTTGGCAGCCTCATTCTCACGCACGACGTGAACGGCACGGTCCGTGGGTTGAAGGAGTTTCCGCGCGAAAATCGGCCGCCCGTGGCCATCCCGTTCTTCGCTTTCCGCATCATGGTCGGCATTGGGCTCATCATGCTCGCGACGGTAATGATAGGCCTCTGGCTTCGCTGGAAAGGCCGTCTTGTCTCGACGGCCTGGTTCCTGAGAACCTGCGAGTGGGTAGCACCGCTTGGCTTCGTCGCGGTGCTGGCGGGCTGGACGACCACCGAGGTAGGACGCCAGCCCTGGACGGTCTACGGGTTGCTTAGAACGGCCGATTCAGTTTCACCTTCCCTGACAGGCACCGATGTCCTGATCTCGCTTCTGGGCTACATGGCGGCCTATCTGGTGATCTTTCCCGCCGGCATCCTCATCATGGCCAGGTTCATGCGCAAGGGGCCGGGCCCGGTTGGAGAAGACGAGGTGGAGGAAACAATCGAAAGCGGGCGGCCGGATCGGCCGGTCCGTGCCCTGCCCCGTGCCGAGGAGGCGCACCGGACATGAATGCGCTCGTTCTCGACCTTGTGCCGCTGTGGACGCTGATCCTCGGCATCGGCGTCTGCTTCTACGTCATACTGGATGGCTTCGACCTCGGCGTCGGCATGCTGTTCGGCTTCCAACCCGATACGGACTCCCGCAACCTGGTCATGAATTCCATAGCACCAATCTGGGATGGCAACGAAACCTGGCTCGTGCTGGGTGGACTGGCGCTGCTTGCCGCCTTTCCTCTCGCCTTCGCCATCATCATTCCCGCCGTCTATTTCCCGATATTGATCATGCTGCTGGCGCTGATCTTCCGCGGCGTCGCATTCGAGTACCGATTTCGGGACGCAGAGCACAAGACTTTCTGGGATCATGGATTTACCTGGGGGTCCGCTATCGCAACCTTCGCACAGGGTATGGTGCTCGGCGCCTTCATCCAGGGGTTCGAGGTAGAAGGACGACATTTCGCCGGCTCGTCCTGGGATTTCTTCACGCCGTTCTCGCTTTTGACCGGCGCGGCGCTGGTCTTCGGCTATAGCCTTCTTGGAGCCGGGTGGCTGATCATGAAGACCGAGGGCGAATTGCAGCAGCGCGCAAGGAGGCTCGGGCGCTGGTGCTTTCTCGGAGTCTTCGCCTCCATTGGTCTTGTTAGCATCTGGACGCCGCTGATGAATGCGGACATCGCCACGCGCTGGTTCTCATGGCCGAACATTTTCCTTCTGGCGCCGGTGCCCGTCATCACTGCACTTCTCGGTTGGATAGAATGGCGCTCGCTCGGCAATCCCAACTCCGAATTCGCCCCTTTCCTGACCGCAATCGGCCTGTTTCTCATCTCCTATATCGGCATCGGCATCAGCCTGTGGCCGATGATCGTGCCCCATAGCTACACCTTGTGGGAAGCAGCTTCCGCCGAGAGCACGCAGGCCTTCCTGGCCGTCGGGACGATGTTTTTGCTGCCGGTGATCCTGATGTACACTGGCTGGTCCTACTGG
>QGUU01000659.1 GCA_003242525.1 Pseudomonadota bacterium
TCCTTGACCTCGTCGATGAAGACGAATGGGTGTCGCTGATCAAGAACCGCTATGAACACCTGCTGATGGAGATCTTCGAATGATGGCGCACATTCTTCTGTGGGCGATCATGCTGGCCCAGGTCATGATCGTGGTCGCCATGGCATGCTACACCTACCGGCTGATCCGCGGCCCCCGCGCGCAGGACCGCGTGCTTTGTCTGGACGGCATGTATGTGTGTGCCATGTTGCTTGCGCTGACAGTGGGCATCCGCACCGGAAGCACATTCTATTTCGAGGCAGCACTGATCATCGCCGTGCTTGGCTTCGTTTCCAGCGTGGCGCTCGCCAAGTTCCTCATGCGCGGCGAGGTCATAGAATGACGGACGCAGGAAACCTGCCCGCGTGGGCTGCCCTGCTGACAGCCTTTCTCGTCCTCCTCGGGGCGGGACTTGCGCTTGCCGGGGCAATCGGCACCCTGCGGTTCAAAAGTTTCTACGAGCGGATTCATGCACCAACCCTTGGCACCAGCTGGGGAACGGCCGCCGTCGCGCTCGGCTCCATCGTTTATTTTTCGGTGCTGGGATCGCGCCCCGTCCTGCATGAGATCCTGATCGCCGTCTTCATTACCTTCACCACGCCGGTGACGCTGACGCTGCTCGCCAGGGCCGCGCTCTATCGGGATCGCGCCGAGGCGAGCGAAACCGTACCGCAGCGAATCGTACTGAGATCGCAAGCGCCGGAGGCGGGCCGGAACGGCCGTGACAAGGGCACCGCCTAACGGTCGTCATTCGCACCCGCGCGTCGACTGCGCAGGCACAAGGCCGGGCGGCTAGATGCTGCGCATCAGCCCGCCATCCACCCGCAGGTTCTGGCCGGTAATGTAGCCGGCTGCATCGGAAAGCAGGAAACTGATGGTGGCCGCGACCTCTTCTGCCGTGCCATAGCGTTGCATGGGCACGCTGGCCCGCCGCTCCTCGACCTCGGGCAGCGAATCGATCCAGCCCGGAAGAACGTTGTTCATGCGCACATTGTGCTCGGCATACTGAGTGGCGAAGAGCTTGGTGTAGGCGGCCAGGCCGGCGCGCGCCACCGCCGAGGTCGGGAACATGGCAACCGGCTCATCCACCCATGCAGTCGAGATATTAACGATCGCGCCCTTCTTCTGGGCTGCCATGATGGGCGCGACCAGGCGAACGGCGCGAACGACATTCATGAAATAGGTGTCGAAGCCGGCATGCCACTGCTCGTCCGTAATTTCGAGCAGCGGAGCGCGCGGACCGTGTCCCGCCCCGTTGACCAGCGCATCGATGCGACTCCATTTCTGCATCGCGAGATCGACGAATCGCCCCAGATCCTCATTCGACTGGTTGGAACCGGTGAAGCCGATGCCGCCAAGCTCCTTGCCAAGCGCCTCGCCCTTGCCGGAAGAGGAAAGCACGGCAACCTCATAGCCGTCGGCCGCCAGCTTCCTCGCTGCGGCAGCGCCCATGCCGGAACCGCCGCCGATGATCATCGCAACCTTTGTCTCAGTCATGTGCGCCCTCGTATTCGATCTCCGCGCCAAGCGCCTTCATCAGACCCATGAATTCGGGAAAGGAGGTGGCGATCATGTTGGCGTCGTCTACCGTCACCGGATTCTCGGCTGCCAGTCCCATGACGAGGAAGCTCATGGCAATCCGGTGGTCGAGATGAGTC
>QGUU01000170.1 GCA_003242525.1 Pseudomonadota bacterium
ATTTGGGATCGGTTGGCTTCAGGTTATTCCAAATAGCCAGAATGCCGCCACGGCGCTGGCCTTTGTGGTGCTGGTCCTGATCCTGCGCCGCACCAATATCGGCCTTGCCATGCGGGCTGCCGCGCGGGACTTCGACATGGTTCGCATGGTGGGCATCAATGCCAACAAGGTGATCATGGCGGCTTTTGCAGTATCCGGCTTCCTCGCCGGCCTTGCGGCCATCTTCATCATTGCAAGGCGCGGTGTGGTCGATCCGTTCATGGGGTTCGGCCCGGTCCTCAAAGCTTTCGTCGCCGCAGTCCTGGGCGGTTTCGGCTCCCTCGGTGGAGCGGTACTTGGCGGGTTTATCCTCGGCGCGCTCGAAGTCTTCTTCCAGATCGCGTTGCCCAGCAGCATCGCCGGCTACAGGGACGCATTCGTGTTCGCGCTGGTTTCCATCATCCTCGTGTGGAGGCCCCAGGGGCTGCTCGGCACCAAACATCAATTCGGGGATAAAGACCAATGACCGACCTGCAGCATTCCCTCAAGGGTGCCGCGCTCACGGCACTCCTGCCGATCCTCATCACGGTGCTGGTCGTTGCGTTTGGCAGCGGAGCGCAGGAGCGCATCGTCAACCTGTTCCTGATCAACGTCATCCTGGTGATCGGTCTTCAGGTGTTCATGGGCAATTCAAGTGTGGTGAATTTCGGCCATATCAGCTTCATGGGAATTGCCGGCTACATGGCGGCTATCCTGTCCATCCCGGTCGCCATCAAGAAGACGATCATTCCCAACGCGCCATTCGGCCTGGCCACCTTCCAGCTCGGCCCCGTCGAAGCGGCCGTCATCGCTATTCTTCTTGCCATGGCGATTGCCCTGATCGTCGGCCTTGTCATTGTGCGCGAGTCCGGGATTTCCGCCACGATCCTGACGCTGGCGCTTTTGGTTATCGTTCACACCGTCATTGCCAACTGGGTGGAACTGACGCGCGGCATGCGAGCGCTTTACGGCGTCCCGATGACGATAAACACCTGGCTGGTCCTCACTGTGGCTGTCCTGGTGATCTTCCTCGGTCGCTGGTTCCGGGATTCTTCGGTTGGGCTGCAATTGCGGGCGAGTGGTGAAAACCTCATCGCGGCCGAGAGCTCGGGCGTTAATGTTCGACGGCTGCGCCTGGTGGCGTGGGTGCTGAGCGCAGGCATCGTCGCAGCAGGCGGTGTCCTCTACGTTTACCTGATTGGCTCGGTAAGCCCGAAAAGCTTTTACTTCGACACAACCCTGCTAACGCTCGCCATGTTGATACTGGGAGGCATGAACAGCGTTTCTGGAGCCGTGATCGGCGTGATTGTCGTGACCGCCGGGTTCGAGATCATACGCTACTTCGAAAGCAGTCCGGTGATCCTGGGCGTCAAGCTGCCCGAATTTCTTGGACTGACGGGCTTTTTCCTGGGGCTCATCATTGTCCTGTCCATGGCGTTTCGGCCTACGGGCATAGTCGGTACCGACGAAATCGACGAGGTTGTTCGGAGGAGAAGACAGCTTCGGTAGCTTTGCGGGATGCAGGCTTAGGCCCGCCGTCCTTCGGCGGGCGCGATGGTGGCCAGCCGTGAAGCAAGGTGCGTCGTTGGTATCTACGCTTGCCGGCCACTCAGGCAGCTTTCAGCTGTCGCTTTGCCATGCGAGCAGCCTCTGCCCGCATTGCGGCAAGGGCAAGCCAGTCTCGGTAAAGGCCCTTGTCCTCCTTGGAAAAGGAGCGCCGGGCCTTCATGGCATCGAAAGTGTCGCCCGGATGGCTCCTTTCATAGTCGTCACGGACCAGCGATTCGAGATAGGCACGCTCGGCTTCGTCTGCCGGGCGGACGAAATCGTGTGAATTGCTCAGCATGGTGTCATCCTTTCGGACGGCTCGACATCGCATTGGTCAGGGACCGGCTTCTGTCCCAGTGCCCAGATCGCACAGGCGGGACGGTCGGCCCCGCAGCAGGCGATGGCTGATTTGATCAGGTCAACTCGTTCCTGTTCAGGGCAGTATGGAAGGACTGCTGGCAGGAGGGCCGGCAGCCAGGCTCGGACAGTTTGCAATGCGGGTTCGAGATAAGGCACGGCAAGTACCTACTCTATAAAGATACACTCCGCATATATCTTTTTAGAAATCTATGCAAGAGGCAACTGCCGGGCGAGGGGGTGGCCCCGCCTAGGCGGCCGATCGTATACCGAAATCTTCGGGGCTTAGAAGAAGGTCGGCCAAAGTGTAACGGTCGACCGTATCCCAGAAGGAGAGGAGCGCCTCCTTCAGCACGCCGCGAAGGCGGCAGCGCGGGGTGATGATGCATTCATTGTTGCTTCGGAAACACTCGACCAGCGCAAAATCCGGTTCGGTCGCGCGCAACACGTCGCCCAGCCTGATGCGCTCGGGCTGCATGGCGAGAGCCAGCCCGCCGGAGCGACCACGCACCGCCCTCAGAAAGCCCGCCCGGGTCAATTGGTTCGCCACCTTCATGAGATGGGCGCGCGATATTCCGTAGAGCCTGGCCGTTTCCTCAATCGTGACCAGTTGCTCGGGTCTGGCCGCAGCGTACATGAGCAGTCGCAGTGCGTAGTCTGAAAAATCAGTCAGTCTCATGCAGGCCTCTTACGCATCTCCGGAGCGGTCCATCACGCAATCGAACGCAAACATGTAAGTATGCGGAATCTTTTGCAAGTGCAGGCATGTTAAAAATATATATTGACAATGTATCTTTTTGCTGCCGACTATCGATGACGCCGGTATCGTGGAAATGCCGGTGCGGGGAGCGCCCTCCAGCGGCGTTATCCGCTGTTTATCTTGCGATCGAAGGAACAGCTCCATGGCGAATGCCGCAAACGGAAATCACATCGAAATAGACGTCCGCCCGCTGGTGCCGATGCAGAGGCATCAGAAGATCTTCGAGCTTGTCGACCAGCTCACGCCGGGCGGAAGTTTCGTTTTCGTCAACGACCACGACCCCAAGCCCCTCTACTACCAGCTTGAGGCTGAGCATCCGCAGCAGTTTTCCTGGACCTACCTTGAGCAAGGCCCAGAGGTCTGGCGCGTCGAGATCGGCCGCCTTTCAAAGGCAGCGTAACAGCTGCGCTCAACCGGGGCGCCCGCGTCTGAGCGGGCGCGCCTATGACAGGACACTGACATGGCGGATGTGGAAGTACTGCAACTGGACGATGAAAAGGTCGAGGAGGCTCTTCGTTGCGTGATCGACCCCGAGCTTGGCTACAATATCGTCGACCTGGGGTTGGTCTATGCCGTTCTAGTCAACGATGGTGTCGTCAATATCGTGATGACTACGACGACAAAAGGCTGCCCCGCCACCAACTACCTCCAACAGGGAGCCTATGACGCTGCGGGGAGCGTTGCCGGCGTAAAATCCGTGGACGTCGTCCTTACCTATGATCCGCCTTGGTCGCCAGAGCGCATGAGCCCGGCAGCCAAAGCGCATTTCGGCATCTGACAACAGCGGGCGACATATGGACTTGACCGCCAAGAAGGCCGGGAACTCAGGCAAGGACGCACCGTTGCCCGGTCTGGCCACGATTCTCCTCGCCAGTCTGGAAGCGCTGGCGAAGGCAGGGGAAGTCGATGCCGCCTGCCGGCAGGCCGGCAAGGCCTGTGCGCAGTTGCGCCTTACCGACCCGGATCTGTGGCGGCGGTTCAACGCCTTTCTGCATCGATGGAGCAGGCATACGCATCTGAACCTGCGCGGCGAGGAAAATGACATGGCTGGTAGAGATGATTAATCCGCTCAAAACGCCGGAAGCGGCGGCTTGAAAGGCTCACTTGGTTGCGGTCTTGGGCAATGCAGGTCGAAATAGACAAGGATGCTGTCGTCGTTGACGCGAAGCTGGTGGCGAGCCTGCTGGGCGTCGATCCTGCGACAGTGCATTCACTGCTGAAGACCCAGGAGATCACCTGCGTCTGCGAGCGCGGAATCGAAGAGCATGAGGGCGAATATCGTTTGAGCTTCTTCTACCGAAACCGCCGGGCGCGAGTACAGGTTGATGCGGCCGGTAACGTCAAAAAGCGGTCGGTAATAGACTTTGGGGATGTCACCTTGCCGCGCAAGCTAAATCGCGTGGGCAGATAGCGCGATGTGCGCGGCCATATGACAGCGGTTGTTCATGAGCCATTTTGTCCTTGTCACTCTGCACCTTTTTGCCGCCATCATGTTCGTCGGCACCGTTTTCTTCGAAGTCCTCATCCTTGAAGGCATTCGCAGGGCGGTTGGGCGCGAGACGATGCGAACCGTGGAAACGGCAATCGGCCAGCGGGCGCGCCGCCTGATGCCATTCGTTATCGCGGTCCTGTACAGTGCGGGCATCGCCATGGCCTGGCGTTATCGCGACGAACTTGCGCATCCTTTCGAAAGCAGCTTCGCAACTCTGCTTTCCATCAAGATTGTCCTTGCACTTAGCGTTCTCGCCCACTTCATAACGGCGGTGACCTTGGGCGCCCGCGGCAAGCTAAGAGCCGGCCATTTCCGGTTCATTCATCTAAGTGTGTTCTGCCACGTGGTGCTGATCGTCTTCATGGCCAAGGCAATGTTTTATGTCGCCTGGTAGATAGATGCTGCGGCGCGGGGGGAGGGGGCGACCGCAGCGCCTGACGAAGCTTTTGCAGGCGAACTCGACCTAGGCTGCGGTGTTGCGGGTCAGGATGAATGCCCCGGCGCCGGACATCGCCAGGGCCTGCAGGCCGACAATGGCAGGATCGACGGCGAGAAGCAGCGAGACGGCCAGCGACAGTGCCATGGTCAGCACGCTCGCCACCTTGGCTCTGCGGCTTATGGCGCGGTGGGTACGCCAGTCGCGGATCGCCTTGCCGAACATGCGACTCTGGAGCAGTCGTTCATTCAGGGTGGGCGACGAGCGTGCGAAGCAGAATGTCGCCAGGATTGCAAAGGGAGTTGCCGGCAGCAGCGGCAGCATCACGCCCAGTCCCGCGAGCATTAGGGACCCCAGACCGAAGGTCAGCCAGATGATGCGCATACGATCTTTTTCAACGGCTGTTTCAAAGGCTTAGCCGATTGTTCCTTGTGCAGAACTCTAAAACGGGACGTCGTCCCAATGATCTGCTCCGTAGGCCCACTGTGCAACTCCAGCATATAGCGCCTGCCGTGGGCGGCAAGTGCATTGGCAAGGCGAAATCGTCGGCGATGCTCGAACGGACCGACTGTGTCCCGGTCATCCTGATTGCCCTGGAGTCCCCCACCAGGATCATGAATTTTCCCAGGCTTCAGACTTGAGACCTAGCAAAGAAATTGCATGGAAGCCGCAATCTATTTCGTTTGCAACGTACTGAGCCGCTGACAATAATCCCAACAATTCCCATCAGGACCAGCGCTTGGAATCCGCGCCGCGGACCGGGAATTCGCGAATTGATGCTGGTCACCCTAACCTGGCGCTGGTTGAAGTTTCAGCGGTCTGCTGGTCGAACCTCCGCCCTTGAAGGATGCAATAATGAAATTTCCTTTGTTCGGACTGGCAGCAATGTTGCTCGCTACCGTTGGCCCCGCTGCGTCTCAGGAAACCATGGTAGCGGGCGATGCCATGGCCGGAGCCAAGGTTTTCAAGAAGTGCATGCCCTGTCACATGGCTGGACCCGATGCTGAAAATTCCGTCGGCCCCGCACTGAATGGCATTGTCGGGAGGAAAGCTGGAACATATCCGGACTACAATTATTCCAGCGCCATCAGGGATTCAGGCTTGGTCTGGGACGAGCCAACGCTCACAACCTATCTGCGTGCGCCGCGAAAGGTGGTTCCAGGCACCAGGATGACATTTGCGGGACTGAAGAAGGACAAGGACATCGCAGACGTTATCGCCTTCCTGAAGCAGTTCGACGCGAATGGCACGCAGGCTAATTCTCAACAGTGACGGCAAGACCGCTGCACAGTGACA
>QGUU01000660.1 GCA_003242525.1 Pseudomonadota bacterium
TTGAACGGGAAGGCCAGATTGTGGCGGGATTGATCTACAATCCCATCTCGGATGAGATGTATACGGCCGAGAAGGGCAAGGGGGCTTTCCTGAACGACCGGCGCATCCGGGTGGCGGCTCGTCAGTCGCTGGGGGACGCGGTGGTGGCCACAGGCATTCCGCATCGCGGACGGGTTGGCCACGCCCGGTTCCTGCGGGAGGTCGAGGCCGTCATGCGCGAGGTTGCAGGCATCCGGCGTACGGGCTCTGCCGCGCTGGACCTTGCCTGGGTCGCGGCTGGTCGTTTCGATGGGTACTGGGAGCATAATCTGCAGGCGTGGGATCTGGCGGCAGGCATTCTGATGGTGCGCGAGGCCGGCGGTATCGTCACGGATACCGAGGGTGGCAGCAAAGTCCTGGAAACCGGCGACGTCCTGGCCGGCAACCCGGCCATCTCGAAGGGGCTAGTGTCGGTGCTGGGGGCGGCTCAACGCGCCAGCTGATTACGGGCGCGACCACCCAAGGCACGATATTGCCGGTTTTGCCTGCCACGTGATTTCGCTAAGGTCGCCTGCGCGTCCGTCATGAGGCTTGAATAGATGGCCAGAAAGCGACAAGCAGAAATCACGGCGAGGTCCCTTCATCGCACGTTGAGCTCGCCAGGCGGCTACCTGCTCAACATGATCTTTTTCCTGACGATCGTCGGCTTTATTGCCGCGATCGCCATGCCGACGTTGATCGCGGCCTTTCTCAACAACCCCTTTCTCAATGGCCTGATCGTCTTTGTTCTGTTCGTCGGCATTATCTACTCATTCCGACAGGTCATTCGGCTGTACCCGGAAATTCGGTGGGTCAATGCCTTCCGCATTGCCGATCCGGGACTGGCCATTTCACACCGGCCAAAGCTGCTGGCACCGATGGCCACCATGCTGCGAGACCGCACGGGCACGCTCTCGCTCTCAACGGTTTCGATGCGGTCGATCATGGATTCGATCGCCTCGCGGCTCGATGAGGCACGCGACATGGGCCGGTACATGGTCGGGCTTTTGGTGTTTCTCGGCCTGCTCGGTACCTTCTGGGGCTTGCTTGAAACCATTACGTCCGTTGGCGTAACCATCAGCAGCTTGGACACGAGAGCTAACGAGAGCGCCCTGATTTTCGAGGAACTGAAGTCCGGTCTGGCGGCTCCACTGAAAGGCATGGGAACCGCCTTTTCATCCTCGCTACTCGGCCTCGCCGGATCGCTCGTGCTTGGCTTTCTCGAGTTGCAGGCCAGCCAAGCCCAGAACCGCTTCTATAACGAGCTCGAAGAGTGGCTCTCCGGCATCACGGAGCTGTCCCCAGGAGGGGGCTCCACGGAGCAAATGACGCGCCAGCTCTACTCCGCTGTCTTCGAGATCCAGCGGTCCATCTCCGAGCTGACGGAACGTTTGCAGACTGGCTTGCCTGAGGGCAGCAGCAACGACGCCATGCGCGAACTAGCCCAAGGCGTAAACGAGCTCGTGGCGCAAATGCGCGCGGAACAGCAGGTCGTTCGTCAGTGGGTCGATGACCAGGCTGCCCAGCAGAACCAGCTCATCAACACGCTGCAGGAGCTTGCCAGCAGCTTCAAACGTCGCGGAGCTTAAGCCATGCCGCGCGGGCGCAGTCGCCACAGCGGTCAGTATGGAGAGTTCTGGCCAGGTTACGTG
>QGUU01000171.1 GCA_003242525.1 Pseudomonadota bacterium
TTTCGGCGCGGGTGGCGCCCCTGTCGATCATCGCAAGCGCCTTCTCCCTTTCGGGGCCGAAAACGATATCGACATTCTTGAAATCGACGGCGACCTTCATCGTGCGGCCCCCGTGCGCACCCTGCTCATGCGGTCGAGGATAATGGCGAGAATCACGATGGCGAGCCCTGCTTCAAGTCCGAGCGGAATATTGACCGAGTTGAGTGCCCTGACCACGGGCTTGCCAAGACCGTTGGCGCCGATGAGCGCCGCAATGACGACCATCGAAAGCGAAAGCATGATGCACTGCGTCAGTCCGGCCATGATTGTCGGCAATGCTGCGGGAAGTTCTACCTTCCACAAAAGCTGGCGCTTGGTGGCTCCGAACGCCTCGCCTGCCTCGATCATCGGTCTGGGTACCGAGGTGATGCCGAGATGGGTAAGGCGGATCGGCGCCGGCGACGCAAAGATGACCGTCACGATCAGGCCGGGCGCCACGCCGAGCCCGAACAGGATCAGCACGGGGATCAGGTAAACGAAGGTGGGCATCGTCTGCATCAGGTCGAGGATCGGCTGCAGGTAACGATAGCCGCGTTCATTATGCGCCGCCCATATGCCGATCGGCACGCCGATGGCCATGGAAGCGGCAGCCGCAGCCACCACCAGCACCAGCGTTTCGATCGTTTCCTTCCACAGGGCCTGATTGATGATGAACAGCAGGCCCAGGGCCACGCCCAAAGCCAGCTTCCAGGAGCGTTGCAGCCACCACGCCAGCGCCGCAATCAGAAGAACCAGGAGAACGGGTGGGATCGACAGCAGAAGGTAGATCATTCCATCGAGCGCCCACGCAACGCCGCGGGCGATGGAATCGAAGAACCACTCGAAATTGGTGGTCAGGAAATCGAAAAATACCTTCCCCCATCGGCCGATGGGTATCTTCATGCTGGCGACCAGTGCCGAAACCGGGTCCATTGCGCCCCCTCGTTGTCGTTATGACGAAGCGGCGGCCGGCTTCTGGGGTCCGGTACCGCCGCTTCCTTTGGCCATGTGCGGCCCTGATATGGTCTTAAAGACCCAGCGCCGCCTTGACTGCCGCCAAGCCGTCGCCGCCATCAAACGTGGTCACGCCCTGCAGCCACGGCGTCAGCGTGTCCGGATTGTTCTTCAGCCATTCAGTTGCTGCCGCCTTGGGGTCAGCCCCATCATCAAGGATCGCTCCCATGATCTCGTTTTCCATCTTGAGGGAGAAGACGAGATTTTTCAGGAAGGCCCCGACATTGGGGCACTCTTCGGTATAGCCTGCCCGCACATTGGTATGCACGGTCGCCCCGCCATAATCGGGCCCGAACACGTCATCGCCGCCTGACAGATACTTCATGTCGATATTGGCGTTCATCGGATGCGGCTCCCAGCCGAGGAAGACCACATGCTGCTTGGACGGAACGGCCTTCTGGACAGCGGCCAGCATTCCCGCCTCCGAACTTTCGACCAGTTCGAAGCCGCCAAGGTCGAACGTGTTGGCCGAGATCATGTCCAGGATCAGCCTGTTGCCATCATTGCCGGCCTCGATGCCATAGATCTTCCCGCCAAGCTCGTCCTTGAACTTGGCGATGTCCTGGAAGCTCTGCAGCCCCGCTTCATAGGTGTAGGTGGGAACGGCGAGCGTGTACTTGGCGCCCTCCAGGTTGATGCGGATGTCCTCGACGGACTTGTCCTCCAGATAGGGCTTGATGTCGGCCTCCATGGTCGGCATCCAGTTGCCCAGGAAGACGTCGATGTCCTTGTTCTTGAGCGAGGTGTAGGTGACCGGCACCGAAAGCACCTGTACGTCCGGGCTGTAGCCCAGCGCCTCGAGAACGACGGAGGCGGTGGCCGTGGTGGCGGTGATGTCCGTCCAGCCGACATCTGCGAAATGTACAGCCTTGCAGCTTTCCGGCTCGGCCGCGAAGCTCGTACCGGTAGTCAGGAAAGCCGCCAGGCCAATGCCGGCGGTGATTGATTTTATATGCGACATTTCAGTTCTCCCATCATGGCCCAATGCGCCTCGCGGAACATGGACTTTCCCCCGCGCCCGGCTTGCTGCGAGCCAAACATCATTTTGTTGCGCTTGCAAGGTAGCAGAAATGACGAACCGCGCCGCAAGCTTTCCCATGAGCGACACGCCCATTGCCGACGGCGTCTTTTTTGGGGAAGCGATACGCCACCCCCTCCCCGCACCCGCTGCCTTCTGACTAAAAGGATGAATGGCCAAGCTCTATTTCCACTATGCCACCATGAACGCCGGCAAGACGACGATGCTGCTGCAGGCATCGTACAATTATCGTGAGAGCGGGATGAACACTTTGCTCTTCGTCGCTGGCCACTACCGCAGCGGAGATCACGGGCTGATCTCCTCGCGCATCGGCCTGGAAACCAAGGCCGAGATATTCCGAGAGGGCGACGACCTTTATGCCAGCATCGCCGAGAGGCATGAGCACGCGACCGTCCATTGCGTCTTTGTGGACGAGGCGCAGTTCCTGGAGGAAGATCAGGTCTGGCAGCTCGCACGCGTCGCCGACCGGCTGCACATTCCGGTCATGTGCTACGGCCTGCGTACCGACTTCCAGGGCAATCTGTTTTCCGGTTCGCGCGCCTTGCTTGCCATAGCGGATGAGTTGCGCGAGGTGCGCACCATCTGCCGCTGCGGCCGCAAGGCGACCATGGTGGTCCGGCTCGGACCGGACGGGAAGGTAGTCCGCCAGGGCGAACAGGTGGCAATCGGCAAGGACATTTACGTCTCGCTGTGCCGCCGCCACTGGGAGGATGAAATGGGGCGTTCCAGACCCGAAGATCTGATCGGCTTCGCCAAACGCTGAACAGGTGACAAGCGCCCAAGCCATTGCGTTTACGAGATAAATCCGTCAAGTCGTGAAAGTTATCCGATTCGTACCTATATGAGCCTGCGCAAGGGTATTGGCTGCGGCCGCCAATTGGCGGCCGATTTTCTTTCTACCCATTTCAACCAGATCAAAGGAGAACGAGACCATTGCGGGTACTTGTACGCGATAACAATGTCGAGCAGGCCATCAGAGCACTCAAGAAGAAACTCCAGCGTGAAGGCATTTTCCGGGAAATGAAGGCGCGGCGCGCCTATGAGAAGCCATCCGAGCGACGCGCCCGCGAAAAGAGCGAGGCGGTCCGCCGCATGCGCAAGGCGGCACGCAAGCTTGCCGTGCGGGAAGGATTGATCGCCGCCCCCGCCAAGAAACCTCGTCCAACGGCGGCGCGCAGGCCTGTGGCCAACGCCGGATCAACCACAGCGCAAGGTTGACCTTTCAGCGCAGACCCGGTCTTCAGTGGCCAGCGCGCCGCAAGGAATTCGAAGACCGGGCCGGCGTATTCCTGCCATTCTTCTGCCTTTCCTTCCGGGCCAGCGGTACATATATTCGCCGCTCGCGCCGCGCGCGGTCTGAACTGACGGAGAGGTTCCCATGGCGACGTTGCAGAATTTCGATGCCGAGATTGCCAAGACCAAGCAGGTCATGGAGGAAATGCGCTCCAAGATCGAGCAGTCCGGTACGGTTCTCGACACGCTCGCCAAGGCCGACCGGACAATCGGCGATGCCGATTTCGACATAGAGAACGCCCGCATCGAGGACGTGCTCAGGCAGCAGAAGACGATGGAGGCCAACATTGCCGATCTGATTATCGGCCTGGAGGACGCCACCAACGTTTTCGGTGCCGAATTCGAATCGATGAAGAATTACACCGGCTGGGAGAAGCTTGTCGGCATCTTCTCCAGGCAGCGCCAGCAGCGGATGCGTTCCGAGCGGGTGCGCAACATGTCGCTCGCCGGCAACCTGCAAGAACTGCTGGCCAAGTCCGACACCATCGTCGGAATTCTCAAGGCCCAGAAGGCCATTCTCGACCAGCGCTACAAAACCTCCGAGGCAAGCCTGGCGCAGGTGATCGAGCGCAGAAAGGCGACGATTGAAAATCTGACTGGCGTGCAGAAACGGATCGAGGAACTGAACCCGCTGCTGCTCGACATCGAAAACAAGATCGCCTCATCCACCAACCAGAACGAGCGCACCCGGCTTGAGGGCGAGCGCTCGAAGATGGCGACCGAATACAATGAGATGCAGGCCAAGGAGCAGGAGCTTCTGGCCGAGAGCCAGACGCTGGAACGCTACACCTCCATGTTCCAGACCTTCGTCGATTCACTCAACAACCAGATCGCCGCGCAGAACACGCTGATCAACAAGCTGACCATCGACACCGAGCAGCGCATCGTGCTCTACAAGGCCCTGGAGGACTCCCTCAAGACGGCCGCACAGCAGGATGTGGCGCACAAGATCAACACCTTGGGCAGCCAGGTCGACACCACCGCCGAGGAGACCATGGCAGGCATCGGCGCCGCCGCCCAGAAACACATCGGTGATCTTCTCGAACTGCACGAGAAGAACATGGTTGCAACGGCGGACATCCAGCGTCGCAAAAAGCTTGCGGACGAGGCCTTCGCCCGCCGCTTCGAGGAGGTCCTGCGCAAGCACAATGCCGCGGACTACGTGCGCTCTTAGAGCTGCAACGCCGAATGACCTCCGCCGACGACCCCGCCGAACGCTATTTCGCAGCCATTACGGCGGCGCTTGCCGGCCTCGAAATCTTCATGCACAACGGCCGCTCGCCACTCTACCGGCACGGCATCGTTGCCGGCATCCTCGCCGAATACATAGACCGCCTCACACGCTCATTCGCCTGCTGGCGCAACCGGCTGAGCTTCATGGACAAGTTCCGCATCTCGCGCTCGGAAAGCGGCTTTCCGGTCTTCCAGAACGTTCTCGAACTGGAGAATGACCGGCGCCAGGCGGACCAGAGGCTCGCCAACATTCCCAAGCCCGACGAGTTGCGTGAAGAAATGGCGGACTTCATCCTGCGCCACAAGGCTTTCCCGTCGGCTCTGCAGAAATCCATGGCCGAGCGACTCTACCTGGAGGAGGTGAGGAGCGGAAACACTTTCGGCCCGTTTACGCTGGCGCAGACGGCAAAGGTTTCGGTAAACCCCAAGACGATGCGTCCCTACTACCTGGTCCACTGGGCCAGTTTCGATGGCACCGCCGACCTGCCCCTGGTCTATATGGTGACCGTCGAGGATTCGTCCGATTCCATGGTGCGTCAACTCGTCGATCCCCACGGCAGGCTGAATGACAAGGTCGAAATTCCCCTGCCGGTGGACGGCCTGCTCAATCCGGAACTCGCCCATCGCTTCGACGACTTCACGGAGAAGAACTCGGCCTATTCACTGGCGCCGCTCACCATCGCCATGAATCTCGACAAGGATTTCCCGGACCTGCATCCCAAGCAGCTGCGCCGGATCGTTCTCGGGCCTTTCTATTCCGCGGGCATCACCGAAAACAACTCGACCGTAGCGGAAATACTGTCCAGGGTGCGCAGTCCGGAGAATGCCTGGCTGCTGACCTGGACGATCCAGGAAGTCTACTCCAAGGGCGAAAAGCCCGGTCGCCGGGGCCTGTGGTCGAGCCAGCCCCCGCAGGAAGAATTCCACATCGACACTGACGATCTGGAGGCTACGCGCCAGGGAGTGTCTGCCTACGAGAAGCATGCCCTGGTTCCGCATGAAGCCTACCAGGCGCTCTATGCCGCCGGTGAGGCGCAGAAGACATTTGCGGGATACAAGGTGCACATCCTGTCGAATGGGCAGGTAATCAGCGATGTATGATGACGGACGGCTCCCTCCCCCCATACTGACGAAACCGCAGGGACGATGACGATGGACACCGGCCTGACCACAATTCCCGAAGCGGCAATCGAGAAGCATCGTGCCACGGCTCAGAGCTTCATAACGCGGGTGGTGGTGTTGGAGGACCCGGCCCGCCAATCTGGAACC
>QGUU01000172.1 GCA_003242525.1 Pseudomonadota bacterium
ATGGTGCCCGAGCCGGTGCGCTTTCCCCTGTGCCAGCCATTCAGCATCGGGCCGACCGACAGGGCGATCGCCGGTATGTTGACCGTGGCGGCCGCCATCAGCAGCGCCGGCGTGGTCTTGTCGCAGCCTATGGTGAGCACCACGCCGTCGAGCGGGTAGCCATAAAGGACTTCAACCAGCGAAAGGTAGGCCAGATTGCGGTCCAGCGAGGCAGTCGGGCGCTTGCCGGTTTCCTGAATCGGGTGGCAGGGAAACTCGAAAGGGACGCCACCTGCCGCCTCGATTCCGGCTCGCACCCGCTTGGCCAGTTCCAGATGATGTCGGTTGCACGGCGACAGGTCCGAACCCGTCTGGGCGATGCCGATCAGCGGCTTGCCGGATTGCAGTTCCTCGCGCGTGAGTCCGTAGTTCAGATAGCGCTCCAGATAAAGCGCCGTCATTCCCGGATTGTCGGGGTTGTCGAACCACTCCTGCGAACGGAGCTTCTTCCGGGTCGGCGCGCCTGCCATGGAGCAATTCCTTATTTGTATGACAAATGGTATGGCAACGCCGCGATCCTAGCAAGAGCCAAGGCGTCGCATACGTTGGTGTAGTGGACAACAAAGGGACGCTAGGCTACCGATTTGCTTGCGCTATCGGGGCAGGAGAAATCAATGGCTTTGGTGATAGAGGGTGAAGAACGGATCGAAGCGCCGGTGGACCGGGTCTGGGCGGCATTGAACGACCCAGAGGTGCTCAAGGTGGCCATTCCGGGCTGCCAGAGCCTCGAGAAAAAGTCCGATACCGAACTGACTGCCACGGTCGTGTTGAAGATCGGCCCCATCAAGGCGACCTTCAATGGCGAAGTCACGCTCAAGAATCTCAACCCGCCGCATTCCTACACGATCGTGGGCGAAGGCAAGGGAGGCATTGCCGGCTTCGCCAAGGGCGGCGCGGATGTGACGCTGACGCCGGATGGACCCGACGCCACCGTGCTCAAATACGCCGCTAAGGCAGAGGTGGGCGGCAAGATCGCCCAGCTCGGCAGCCGCCTCATAAGCTCGACCACCAAGAAACTGTCCGGTGAATTCTTTGCCAATTTCGGCAAGCAGGCGGGGGCTGATCTAGAGTCTTGACGCGAGGCGGATCTGGAAGTCGTCGCTGTCCTCCAGAAGGTGATTTCCTCCGGCGTGCTGGCGAGCCCTTGGCGCCCTACTCGAACACGATTGCCGGGGACGCCCCCTCGGCAGCGGCCTTTTCCTGTTGCAGGCGCTCCCATGTGCGGGCGGCGATCTCTCGATAGATCTTCGCCTCGGGGCCATCCGGCTGCGCCACCACCACTGGCGCACCGGCATCGGAGCCTTCACGGATGCCCATTTCCAGCGGCACCTCGCCGAGGAAGGTCACGCCAAGCCGCTCGGCTTCCATGCGCGCCCCGCCATGCCCGAAAATATCGTAGCGCTTGCCGGTATCCGGCGCGATGAAATAGCTCATGTTCTCGATGATGCCGAGCAGCGGCACATCGACCTTTCTGAACATGTTGAGCCCCTTGCGGGCGTCGATCAGTGCCAGGTCCTGCGGCGTGGACACGATCACGGCGCCGGCCAGCGGAACCTGCTGGGCCATGGTAAGCTGGGCGTCACCGGTGCCGGGCGGCATATCCACCACCAGCACGTCGAGTTGCCCCCACTCGACCTCTCGCAGCATCTGCGTGAGTGCCGAGATCACCATCGGCCCACGCCAGATCATGGGCGTCTCCTCTTCCACCAGGAAACCCATGGACATGACCTTGAGGCCATAGTTCTGCATTGGCTGCAGGATCCTGCCGTCCTTCGTTTCCGGCCTTCCGCGAATGCCAAGCAGACGCGGCATTGACGGCCCGTAGATGTCGGCGTCCAGTATCCCGACCCTCTTGCCAAGTGCAGCCAGGCCCAGGGCAAGATTGATGGCGGTGGTGGACTTGCCGACGCCGCCCTTGCCGCTGGCGACGGCGATGATGGCATCCACGCCAGGCACGCCACGCTTGCCCGAGCTTCGTGATTGTGCTGCCGGCGCGGCGCGACCCGAAGCGGGCGCCGCCCCTCTGGAGGCGGCGAAACCGGCAGGACGCTGGGGTTGGCGCGGCGGCGCATTCTCCATGCCGCCGCCCTTCTTTTCGGCGGTCAGCGCCACGACCGCGCCTGCCACACCGGGGATCGCCTTGACGGCACGCTCGGCGGCCGCGCGTAGAGGCTCAAGCTCCTGCGCCCGTGCCGCAGGCACGGTTATGGAGAAAAACACCTTGCCATCGGCAATGAAGATTTCGGAAACGAGGCCCAGATCAACGATATTGCCGGTGAAGTCCGGGCCCTGGACCGTGCGCAGGCGTTCGATAACGGCTTCCTTGCTGACGGACATGGCATGTTCCTCGGACTGGCCGGCAGAACCGCCGGCGGACGTAGCATATGCCTTGAGTCATAGGCCCCGCCTTTACCGCAAGGCAAGCGCCAGTCTGACGCATCAGCCGGCCAGGTGCGTCACCCAATAGGTCAGCGCGGCGATAGCCGCGGACGCCGGGAGCGTCACTACCCAGGCCACGACAATGTTTCCGGCGACGCCCCAGCGTACGGCGGAGACACGGCGAGCCGCACCCACGCCGATGATGGCCCCGGTTATGGTGTGCGTGGTGGAGACCGGGATGCCCAGCCATGTCGCGCCGAACAGGGTTATCGCGCCGCCAGTCTCGGCGCAGAACCCCTGCATGGGGTTAAGCCGCGTGATCCTGGAGCCCATGGTATGAACAATTCGCCAGCCGCCGAAGAGCGTTCCAAACGCCAGCGCCGCCTGACAGGTCAGCACCACCCACAGCGGCACGTAGAAGGTGTCTCCGAGAAGCCCCTGCGAATAGAGCAGAACGGCGATGATGCCCATCGTCTTTTGCGCGTCATTGCCGCCATGACCCAGTGAATAGAGCGACGCGGAGATGAACTGTGCGACGCGGAAGGTGCGGTCGACGGCAAAGGGCGTCTGGCGCACGAAGAGCCACGATACGATGAGAACCAGAAGCAAGGCCAGGAAGAAGCCGGTTGCGGGCGAAAGCACGATGGCGGCGGTGGTCTTGGCGAGGCCGCCCCAAACAATCGCCCCCAGACCGGCTTTGGCGACGCCGGCTCCGACCAGCCCGCCGATCAGCGCATGGGAGGAAGACGACGGTATGCCTCCCATCCAGGTGATGATGTTCCAGCTGATAGCGCCTGTCAGGGCGGCAAACACCACCGCCGGAGTGACGGTATCTGCATTGATGATGCCCTTGCCCAGCGTCTCGGCGACATGCAGGCCGAAGAACAGAAAGGCAATGAAATTGAAGAAGGCAGCCCAGAACACGGCGTAGTGCGGCCTGAGTACCCGCGTGGAAACGATCGTGGCAATCGAGTTTGCGGCGTCGTGCAGTCCGTTCAGGAAATCGAAGAAAAGGGCAACTGCGATCAGGCCGACAAGCAGCGGAAAGGCGAGCGAGACATCCATCGGCCGCTCAGACGTTCTCTATGACGATGCCGGAAATTTCGTCGGCCACGTCCTCGAAGCGATCGACCACTTTCTCGAGCTGACCGTAGATCTCCGCGCCGATCATGTAGGCCATGGGATCTCTGCCGCCGTGCCGCGTGAACAGGTCCTTGAGGCCCTGTTCATGCAGTTCGTCGGACCGGTCTTCCACCTGCGTGACCTTCTCGGCCAGGGCGGTGAGTTGCGTCGCGTTGGTGTTCACCTTGGACAGGAGCGGAACAGCCTCGGCGACGAGATGGGCCGCGTCGACAATCCCTTTCCCCATTTCATGCATCAGCGGGTCGAATTCCGTCCGGTCGAACAGGCGAACCGTCTTGACGGTCTTGTGCATCATGTCGATGGCATCGTCCATCGACTGGATCAGGTCCTTGATGTCGCCGCGGTCGAAAGGAGTGATGAAGGAGCGACGCGTGGCCAGGAGCACTTCGGCAGCCACGACGTCCGCCTGCTGCTCCAGCTCCACGATCCGGCGGCAATTGCCTTCAACATCTTCACCGGCAAGCAGGCGTTCCAGCGCCTCGGCACCACCGACGATGAAACCGGCGTGCCGTTCGAACAGATCGAAGAACCGATCTTCGTGTGGCAGAAGCTTGCGGAACCATCCCAGCATCTTGGCGTCCCCTGCAATCGATGACGCCACATAACGCCAAAGGTGCCCGAGGCAAACGGTCGATGACAAGAAAAATTGGGGATGCCCGTTCGAACGCGGTTTTAGCCTCGCAAGAACTCCACCTGCAGGTGGCGGTCGGTCCGTGAAACGACGCGGCAGGCCATGTTGAGCCGATCCGAGCGTATGGCCAGATTGAATTCCTCGGGCAGGCCGAAGGCGTCGGAAACGTCGATGCCAGCGCCGTTCCTGGACAGGGTTCGTACCGTGCAGTCCATGGCCGAGGCCAGGTCGCCAAAATGAATGATCCCCGCCTTGAGCACGCGCCGGCGCACGTAGCCTTCTATGGATTTGCCCTGCCAGCCCACGACACGGTTACGTCCTTCCGCCTTGGCCTGATGGAGCGCGGCCTGCGCGTTGGCCAGCAGCGCCGAGACATCCCGGGTAACGATGTCCACCGTCGAGACGCCGAAGCTGGCGGTTACCCGGTAGGGCTCTCCAGCCGGCTCGAAAGGCATGCCGGCGATTGCCTTGCGCATCCGCTGTGCGACCTGCAGGGCGCCCTGCCGGCCGGTGTTCGGCAGGAGCATGGCGAACTCCCCGCCCCCGACCCTGCCGAAAAAATCCGAGGCGCGAAGGCAGCCGGAGCACGCGGCAGCAATATCGGCAAGAACCTGATCGCCAGCAGCATGGCCGAAACCGGAGTTGATGGACCTCAGGCCGTCCACGTCGAAGGCGACGAGGCTGAGATTTTGCCGATGCCTTTGCGCCAGTGTGACGGCACGCGCGCCCTGGGCGTGGAAGGCGCGGCGCGACAGCACGCCGGTCAGCGCGTCGGTTTCGGCATTGAGGCGGCCTTCCAAATGCTCGATGGCCAGCGTGGCGAGTTCCTTCAGGATCGCAATGTCGCGGTCGGTGAACTCGCGCGGCCTGGCATCCATGGCACAAACCGTGCCGATATGGTGGCCGTCGCTGGTCCTCAGCGGCACGCCTGCATAGAAGCGTATGTGCGGCGAGCGGGCCACCAGCGGATTGCCCGCGAAGCGCGGATCGAGTGCCGCGTCCGCAACGACTGTGGGCTGCGGTTTGAGGATGGTATGGCTGCAGAATGACGTCCTGCGCGCCTGCTCCTCCCCTTCAAGGCCCAGGCTGGCCTTGTAAAGCTGGCGATGGGCATCGAGGACAGAGATGAGCGCGATGGGTACGTCGAAGATATTGCTGATCAGCCTGACGATACCGTCCAGCACATCGTCGCGCGGGGCATCGAGGGCATCCAGCCTGTCCAACGCCTCGAGGCGCTCGGCTTCCTGAATCTCGGCCTGGGAAAAGGCGCGTCTGCGCCAGGTCTGTTCGGACAGCAATGAAGCCCCGCTGATAAACCCTGCCCGTCGACCCGCAGCCAGCTTGACCCGAAGGCCTTAGCGAAGCGTTATTAACGCCGTTAACCACGATAGCGCCGGCTCGCACCATGATCGACAAGCTCGAATTCTTCATCGCGCTCGCCCAGGAAGAGCACTTCGGCCGCGCAGCCGAAATGTGCGGCGTGACGCAGCCGACCCTGTCGGCGGGCATCAAGCAGCTTGAGGACCAGCTCGGCGTGATGCTGGTCAAGCGCGGGTCGCGTTTCCAGGGCCTGACGCCAGAGGGCGTGCAGGTGTTGACCTGGGCACGGCGTATCGTCGGCGATGCGCGCACCATGAGGGAAGAGATGCGTGCTGCCCGCCACGGCCTGTCAGG
>QGUU01000661.1 GCA_003242525.1 Pseudomonadota bacterium
GCATTGCGCTGGCGATGAACGAGCCCGTGGGCATTCTGGGCATCGCCTGTCCGCAGGAGCCAGGTCTGCTGGGTTTCGTCTCGGCAATGGCGCCGGCGATTTGCGCCGGCAACCGGGTCGTGGTCATACCCTCGACCACGCTGGCCCTCGCCGCCACGGACTTCTATCAGGTGCTGGAAACCTCGGATGTGCCTGCCGGGGTCGTCAATATCGTTACTGGCGACCGGGACGCTCTCGCTGTCGAACTGGCGGGCCATGAGGAAGTCGACGGTATCTGGTGGTTCGGCAATGCCGCCACCGCCGCGAAAATCGAGAGGGCTTCCGCCGGCAACCTAAAGCAGGTCTGGGCGGAAACGGTACAGCGCGACTGGTTTGATCTGCGCCAGGGCGAGGGCACGGAGTTTCTTGCCCGCGCCACCCAGGTAAAGAACATCTGGGTACCATATGGGGAGTAATGAGCGGCCTTCAGCAGACTGGGAGCTCCCGGCGCACCGTATCTGCCACGGGCCTGGGAGCCGATCGTGCGCCTTGCTGGCGGGAGGGGCATTTCCGGCCCGAATCGGCTAGTGGCTGCTTGTTGATTATCCATGGAGTTCGACATTGCCCGTCACCGTTTACGGCATCCCCAATTGCGACACGATCAAGAAGGCGCGCAGCTGGTTGGAAAGCCACGGCATCAATTACACCTTCCATGACTACCGTGCCTCCGGCCTGGAGGCCGAGCGACTGGACGCCTGGGTGCAAAAGCTCGGCTGGACGATACTGCTCAACAAGGCGAGCACAAGTTTCCGGTCCCTGCCGGATGCCGAGAAGCAGGATATTGACGAGGCCAAGGCCAAGGCCCTGATGCTGGCCAATCCCACGATGATAAAGCGGCCCGTGCTTGATCTCGGCGACCGCATGCTGGTGGGCTTCAAGCCCGACGTCTACGCCGAGGCCTTTTCTGACAGACGGAAATAGATCTTACCTGGCGGCGAAGGCGGCCTGCGTGTTCAGCAGCCCATGGCCGAAATCGTCGTCCCGCCCTTCCGCCCCAAGGTCAGTCGCGGTCGTGGCAAGGATCGTCTCGATCTGCTCCGCTGAAAGGCCGGGGTTCTTGTGGATGAGATTGGCGATCGCTCCACTCGCCACCGCGGCTGCGAACGAGGTTCCTGTAAACGGGTCCGAGCCGCCGCCGACAGGCGCGATCATGTCGACGCCTGGCGCCGCGATATGGACATAGGGCCCGCGATTGGCCTGCTGCATGAGCTGGTCCGCCGCGTCCGTGGCCGTGACGGCAATCACCCCTGGGAAGGCAGCTGGATAGCCGTAGGGTGCGCCCGGGCCATTGTTTCCGGCCGCGGCCACCAGCACCAGGCCACGCGCTCGCGCATTGGCGCAGGCCATGCCCATCAATTCGTTCTTAGGGCCGACGAAGCTCATGTTTATGATGCGCACATCCTGTTCCGCAGCCCAGTCCAGCGCGGACAGGATCACATCCATGGTCGATCGCCCTCCCTCGAAGGCGCGCGCATGGTAGAGCTGTGCCCCCGGCGCAATGCCTTCCAGTGGCACAACGCCGGCAATCAGCCCGCCGATCGACGTGCCGTGATCGCGGTCGGAAACCGCAATGTCAGGCATGGCGTCGAACTGGTCGGCGATCACGCCCCTCAGTGCTGGAT
>QGUU01000173.1 GCA_003242525.1 Pseudomonadota bacterium
GTGGCCGTAGCCAACCCCCGCCCCGGCAACGATTTCCCGGGTCTGGATCACCTTGGCGTCCAGCCGCACCACCGGACGCATCGGATTTTGGGCGGCCATCGGGGTCGGGTTTATGCCGTAGAGCGCGGCACCGGGGCGGGCCAGATCGAAATGCCAATCGGCGCCGAGAAAGATGCCCGACGAATTGGCGAGGGAGGCCAGCGCGGCCGGCAGCATTTTCCGCAGCCTCCGGAACTCCTCCAGTTGTGCGCGATTGGCTGCGTGATCCGGCTCGTCGGCGCAGGCCAGATGGCTCATGACCAATACGGTTTCGATCCCCTCAAGGGCCCCAGGATCGGCGGCTATTGCCTCCACTTCGGCCGGCGAAAGTCCGAGACGAGACATGCCGCTGTCTACCTGGAGCACGGCCTTCAATGCCCTGCCGTTGCGCCGGGCAGTATCGCGCCAGGCCGCAAGCTGGTCTGCACTGTTGATGACGGGGAGCAGAGATGCATCGACGCACGACCCTTCCGCACCCGGAGGGACGCCGTTCAGAACAGCGATGACAGGCCCGCTTCCCAGAGCCTCGCGGAGAACGACGCCCTCGTTCACGTGAGCAACGAAGAAGGTATCGCACCCTTCCTTGCGCAAGGCACGGGCAACCGGAACGGCGCCCAGGCCATAGGCATCGGCCTTGACCACCCCGGCACAGGCGGCGTTACCCAGCCTGACTTTCAGCCGCCGATAATTTTCGCGGATTGCCCCGAGATCGATGGTGAGAATCGCACCGGCAACGACGGGGTCGACCGTCGGATACCGGCCCGGCGACGACGGCGACGAGAGGGATGATACTGTGGTATTTATGGATACGGCAGTCATGGCGCCCCTTTCGGCCCATCGGTAGCGGCATCGATGCCGCCGTGCAATGGCTCAGCAGAGCCTTGTTGCAGGCGCAGCCGCGCCTTCGCATGGCGCAACAAAGGGAAATTTCGGTGAAGCCTGCTGCGCCACCGGTCGTTCGAAGCTTTAGGGATTGTCGCGTCGGGCCTTCCGAGAAGGCCGAGGTTGGTTCGATCCGACGCAGGCCCGTGGGCGGGGGGCTTGGGGTTTACGAGCCGGTGCCGGACCGAACCGTCTCAGGCAACGCGGCTAACTTCGGCGCACAATGGGGCGTCAGCGCGGATAAAAAGTGGCAAAAATGAGGCGGACCATCACCATTTTAAACATGCGGTTCGCAAATTGTGAGAACTGTTGCGCAAATTCCCTGTCTGCATCCATGCTGAGCCAGGCCTTGCAATTGCCGGGCGAACGCGCAACCTTGGCCGTAAGGTTCTGCGAGGTGGAATCATGGATGATCGCGGCAGGGGCTCGGAGGATGGGGAGGCATCCGCAATACTGATCCCGCTTGGCGCAGCTCACCGGCAGCGCGCGGATACTCCAGTTTCCTTTGACCGACGGGAACTTGACCAGATCCTGAGGCTATACGGACGAATGGTTGCCGCCAATGAATGGCGGGACTACGCGATAGATCATCTCCCCGACCGTGCCATATTCTCGGTGTTCCGCCGAGCCAGCGAAGTGCCGCTGTTCCAAATCGTCAAGGACCCCAGGCTGGCCCGGCGGCAGGGCGCCTTTTCAGTGGTAGCGGCTGGCGGCCGCATTCTAAAGCGCGGACACGAACTTGCACGCGTGCTGGCCGTGTTCGATCCAGGCCTCAGATTGGTCAAGGCCTGAGTACCGGTTCGACGCGGCAGCGCAATGCTGCCTGGAGGAAAAAGGTTGTTTCGCTTGCCACTATGCGGCCCGGAAGTTTCGTTCCGGCCAGGATGCGGGGTCAGGAGGGAGGCTTGCGCCGCCATTGAGGGCAAGCTGCATGAAAGTGGTGTTCAACCAGCGCCCATGCTTGTAGCCTGAACCTTCCAGGCACCCGGAATGCACGAATCCGAGTTTTTCGTGCAGCCGCACGGAAGGGCTTTCGCGGCTGCCATCGCCGATTACTGCAACGATCTGGCGGAAGCCGAGCGCCCGTACGGCGTCGATCAATTCCTGCATGAGCCTCAACCCGATGCCCCTTCCTTTCGCCTCCGGTGCGACATACACCGAATCCTCGACGATGAACCGGTAGGCGGGTCGGGTACGGAAAGGTCCGGCATAGGCATAACCGGCGATTACGCCGGCCTCTTCCGCAACGAGATATGGGAAGCCCGCGGAACAAAGCGCCTCGAAACGGGTGGCCATCTCCGCTTGCGTGGGCGGGTCCAGTTCATAGCTGGCGGTGCCGTGCAGGACGGCATCGGCATAAATCTCGGTAATGCGGGGAATATCGGCTGCCAGAGCCCTACGAACAACAGCGCACATTCGTTATGCGTTCCCGGTCTTTTGCGGGACAAGAGCAAAAATCGCAGAAAAAGAAAAGGGCGGCCCATCGGGCCGCCCTGCTGCAACGTGCTGATCCAGCGGGGAGAGCCGACGCCTCAGCGGCGGTCACCCATGAACTGGAGCAGGAACATGAACATGTTGATGAAGTCGAGATAGAGCCGCAGGGCGCCCATGATGGCTTTGCGCCCGGCCACCAGCGTATCGTCGCCCTCGTAGTACATCTCCTTGATCTTCTGCGTGTCGTAAGCCGTCAGGCCTGCGAACACCAGCACGCCGATCGCCGAAACGGCGAAGGACAAAGCCGAAGACTGCAGGAAGATGTTGATGACCATGGCGATGATCAGGCCGAACACGCCCATGATCAGGAAGGACCCCATCGCGGTCAGGTCGCGGCGCGTCGTATAGCCGTAGAGCGACAACGCGCCGAAGGCGGCAGCCGTCGCGAAGAAGGTCTGCGAGATCGAGGCCGTCGTGTAGACCAGGAAGATCGACGACAGCGACAGGCCGACCAGGGCGGCATAGACCCAGAAGGTCGTCTGGGCGGCCGACACGCTCATCGATTGGACGCGGAAGGACAGGAAGAACACCGCCGCCAGCGGCGCAAGGATAACCACCCAGCGCAACGGCGAGGCGAAGACGGCATAGCCAAAGGAGGTCAGCATTTCGCCATTCGGGAGCGTCGCCACCGCCGCGGCGGGATCGCTCGTCGTGGCAAGCATGACAGTGCCGATCGCGGCCAGGCCGGTGATCAGCAAACCAAGACCCATGAGGTTGTAGACCTGGATCATGTAGGCCCGCAGGCCTGCATCAATCGACGCATCTGCGTGCCCGACCGGCACGGCGCGCGTCTGATAATTGCGGAAGTCAGACATGGAATTCCTCTGTTGCTCTGCCCCGTCGGGTGTCGGGCTGGAACCCAGGCTCCGCTGGCGGGACTCCAGCATGCCTGCGCCAAATATGATGGTTATTGCGTTGCAGGACAAGAGGATAACGGACTGCAAAGCTTCGTGATTGCGCTATCAGGCGCAAAAAATGCCCCTGCTTTCGACAACATTACAATAATTTAATGCTAGCGCCTCCCCGGGCCCGGATCGGGTCACGCCTCGTCAGAGCGAGCGGAGGACGGGAGCGGCTTTGTGGCCAAGCACCCGCCAGGTGCCAGCCAATCCGATTCCGATGGTCACGACCATAGACAAGACCACGGTGGCAAGCGCCACTCCCGGCATGAAATGAGCCGGCAGGGACATGATCCTGGCAACGACGAACCAGGCAGCGGCGCCCCCCGCAGCCAGCGCGAAAACGGCCGTGGCAAGTCCTATCAGGGCATATTCCAACGCAAAGGCCGCAATCAGGGTGCGTCTCGTGGCTCCCAGCGTCTTGAGCACGACGGCATCGTGGATGCGCGCCCTGTTGCCGGCCGCCAGGGCGCCGGCCAGAACCAGTACCGAGGCCGCAAGAGCCACGCCCGCCGCGGCACGGATTGCCGTGCCCAACTGGCCGATCAGCCGGTTGACGACGTCGAGCGCATCGCGAACGCGCACTGTCGTGACGGTCGGGAATGCGCGGGTGACGGCGTTAAGCACACGCGCATCGTCGGCTGCGGACGCCTCCCGGTCGGTCAGCGTGGCAAGCCAGGCATGAGGAGCGCCGGCAAAGGTGTTGGGGGAGAATACCATGACGAAGTTTATGCTCATCGTCTCCCACTCGACCTGGCGGAAGCTGGCGACCCTTGCCGTGACATTGCGGCCCAGCACGTTGACGGTTACGGAATCGCCAAGCCTGAGGCCCAGAGCCTTGCCTTCCTCGGCTGCGAAGGAGACGAGCGGCTCGCCGGAATAATCCGCCGGCCACCATGCGCCCTGTGTCAATGTGGCATTGGCCGGCTTTTCCGCGGCATAGGTCAGGCCACGATCCCCTCTCAGTACCCAGGCACCTTCGGGCGGCACTTCCAGCTTGTGGGCAGGCGTGCCGTTCAGCGCCATGATTCGGCCTCGCAGCATCGGGACCCTGTCCAGCACGCCGTTTGGAGCCTCGGCGGAGACAAGCGTGGCAAAAGCCTCAACCTCGCTGTTCTGGATGTCCACGAAGAAGAAGTTTGGCGCACGCTCCGGCAGGCTGCCGCCGATCTGCCGGCGCAGGTTTCCGTCGATGAGCGCCAGCGTCACCAGCAGGGTAAGGCCAAGCCCCAGCGACAGCACAACCGAAGGGGTAAGCGCGCCCGGCCTGTGGATGTTGCCAATGGCAAGCCGCAGCGCGGTGGAGCGCAGACGAGGGCTGGAGCGCGCCAACACCTGCACCAGCACCGCGACCGCGCGCAGGACGACAAAGGAAAAGACGGTCGCGCCGACAAAGATCGCAGCGATACGGCGCTGGTCCGAAACGAGGATGGCAATGGCGGCAAGAGCCGCCGCAATCGCCAGCGCGGCTGCAACATAGACAGGGCGCGGCAGGCCGCGACACTCAAAGCCCATTTCGCGAAACAGCGCCGCTGCCGGCACGTCGCGGGCGCGACCCAGAGGCAGAAGGGCGAAAGCAAGCGTGACCAGCAGGCCGAACAGTGCCGCCAGGGCCAGTGCCCCCGGATAGACGCCCCCTTCGGCCGGGACCGGAATGATCGACCGCAGGCCTGCGGCTGCCGCAAAGGGCATGGCCGCGCCGAGCACAAGCCCGGCAGCTATGCCGATGGCTGCGATCATCAGAATCTGCGCCAGGTAGACGGCAAACACGAAGCCGCCGGACGCGCCGAGGCTCTTGAATGTGGCTATGACGGAGCGCTTTCCGTCGAGATAGGCCCGAACTGCATTGGCGACGCCCACACCGCCGACCACCAGGGCCGTGAGGCCCACCAGGGTGAGGAACTGTGAAAAGCGCTCGATATTGGACGACAGGGCTGGCGCCGCATTGGTCCGGTTGCGCACCGACCAGCCGGCCTGGGGAAAACGTTCAGCAGCTTCCTCCTGTATCGCCTTGAGCGCCGCATCATCCGTACCTTCGGGCAGGCGCAGCTTGTAGGCATGTTCTACCAGGCTGCCCGGCTGAACGAGGCCCGATTCTGCCAGCGCAGCCTGCCCTATCATCAGCCGGGGTGCGAAACCAAAACCATCCGACACCGCGTCCGGTTCATTGACGAGCCGCGCGCGCAGTTCGACCGTGGCATTGCCGAGCTTCAGCCGGTCGCCGGGCTTCAATCCGAGGCGTTCGAACAGCAGATCCGGCGCCACCGCTCCATATGCGCCCTCCTGCTTGCCGAAGAGCACTTCCTTTGGAAATGGCGGGTCGGATTGCAGTTCCCCATAAAGGGGGTAGGCATCATCAACCGCCTTGACTTCCACAAGCGCCTGGTCCGACCCGTCCACAAGTCGCGCCATGGAACGCATGCCGGAGAGGCGGGGGAACGGTCCCCCGATTTTTAAGAAAACCACCCCCCCCCGAGGTGTCCCCCCCCCGGTTTGGCCCTAAAACCCAACATCCCCCC
>QGUU01000174.1 GCA_003242525.1 Pseudomonadota bacterium
CCCTTTTACACCCCCTGACGTTTCTGCCCTTCCACGCGGCCGCCGGGGAGCTGAAGACCAAGCCCACCCAGCACTCGGTCAAGGAGCTGCGCTCGATCGGCATTCAGCCCGACATTCTGTTGTGCCGGTCGGACCGGCCGATCCCACGCTCAGAACGCAAGAAAATCGCACTGTTTTGTAACGTGCGGGAGGAGGCGGTCATCCAGGCGCTGGACGTTTCCTCGATCTACGACGTGCCGCTGGCCTACCACCGCGAGGGGCTTGATCGCCAGGTGCTCGCGGCCTTCGGCATCGAGAATGCCCCTGCGCCCGATCTCAGCCGTTGGGAGGCGATCAGCCATGCCATCGCCAATCCGGAGGGCGAGGTCACGATTGCCGTCGTAGGCAAGTACACGGAGCTCAAGGACGCTTACAAATCCCTCATCGAAGCGTTGGTGCACGGCGGCATCGCCAACAAGGTGCGGGTGAAAATCGACTGGATCGAAAGCGAAACCTTCGAGCGCGAGGATCCGGCGCCTTTCCTTGAACATGTCGACGGCATTCTGGTGCCCGGCGGTTTTGGCGAACGCGGATCGGAAGGCAAAATCCTCGCCGCCCGTTTTGCACGTGAACACAAGGTGCCGTATTTCGGCATTTGCTTCGGGATGCAGATGGCCTGCATCGAAGCAGCGCGCAATCTCGCCGGAATTCCCGAGGCGAGCTCCACGGAATTTGGACCCACGTCTGAGCCAGTTGTCGGTTTGCTCACCGAATGGATGCGCGGAGATCAGCTGGAGCGGCGCAGGGCAGGGGGCGATCTCGGCGGCACAATGCGACTGGGTGCCTACGAGGCCAGGCTCAATCCCAACAGCAAAATCGCTGGAATTTACGGGACGACCGCGATTTCGGAGCGGCACCGCCACCGCTACGAGGTCAACCCGGCCTATCGCGAAAGATTGGAAAAGGCGGGGCTGGTCTTTTCCGGCATGTCACCGGACGGCCTGTTGCCGGAAACGATCGAATATCCAGATCATCCCTGGTTCATCGGCGTTCAGTTCCATCCCGAGCTGAAATCGCGGCCCTTCGATCCACACCCCCTTTTCAAGAGCTTCATCGCTGCGGCGGTCGAGCAGTCGCGGTTGGTGTAAGCAGCTCCTGCCAAATGATCGCATTTCAGGGATTGGCCCTTTAGCGGAGGACGTTTCTTCCCGATCTGTAAGTTACGAGAACCCCGCCTGAGCGGGGCTCTTGGATCTTTTTTGACCTTGAGAATGGTCGTCAGCGGGTGGCACGGCGCTGGCGTCAGGCGCCTTCGAACGCGCGGCGCAGCTCGACTTTTGCTCGTTCCAGGATTTGGCGGCGTTTCTCAGGCAGGCCGCGGCCGGCGCGGTTGATGTAGAAGTTCAGCATCGACATTGCGGACTGCAACGGGGTGCCTTTGCGCCGCGTGCTTGTTTCGGCCGACCGCTTCAGAGACTGCGCGATGCGGACGGGATCGTCCCAGGTGAACACGCCGGTTTCGAGGTCGAGCGCATTGCTGGTGCGCGTTACCTCCTGCGACCAGTATCGTTGGCTTTGCCGCGCTTTGCTGCCGCGGCCGCGCCGTGAGCGCGGCGTCTGCGTAGTGGCTGCTCGCGGTGTCATGCCGGAACCCCGGTCGTGCGTTGTGCAAATTCAACAAGGGGTGGCTATCTCGCGTTCCGAGATAGTTGCGAGGCCTTTGATCCACAACCGCACCCTATTCCGCGCGGTCGTCTGGTGTAAGCTGCCGCCGCCGCGGCGGAGTCGGCAGTCGCGGCCATTGTCGTAAGCCGCTACAAGGCAAGCATGACTGATTCAAATCTGCTCACACCCGAGCCAGTCGTGACGGTTGGCTCCGTGACCTTTGCGAACGACCGGCCGATCGCCCTGTTCGCCGGCCCTTGTCAGATGGAAAGCCGCACGCATGCGCTGGAAATGGCGGCTGCGCTGAAAGAAATTTGCGGGCGGCTTGGCATCGGGCTCGTGTACAAGACGTCCTTCGACAAGGCCAATCGGACGAGCCTCTCCGGCAAGCGGGGCATCGGGCTCGCGGCGGCGTTGCCGGTGTTCGCAGAGATTCGCGAAAGCCTCGGCTTGCCGTGCGTCACCGATGTGCATGAGCCGGCGCAATGCGCGCCTGTTGCCGAGGTCGTCGACGTTCTGCAGATCCCGGCGTTTCTCTGCCGCCAGACGGACCTGCTGGTCGCAGCGGCCAAGACGGGTCGCGTGGTGAAAATCAAAAAAGGCCAATTCCTGGCACCGTGGGACATGAAAAATGCCGTCGCTAAGGTGACGGGCAGCGGCAATCGCAACGTGCTGGTAACGGAGCGTGGCGTCAGCTTTGGCTACAACACGCTCGTCGTCGACATGCGCGCGTTGCCAATCATGGCAGAGACAGGCGCCCCCGTAATTTTCGACGCAACGCATTCTGTGCAGCAGCCGGGCGGGCAGGGGACAGCATCCGGCGGAGACCGGCGGTTCGTGCCGATTTTGGCGCGTGCTGCCGTTGCGGTGGGGGTCGCCGGGTTATTCATCGAAACCCACGAGAATCCCGACAGGGCGCCGTCAGACGGTCCGAACATGGTGCCGCTTGCGCATTTGGAGAGCTTGCTCTCCGAGCTCATCGAGCTCGACAGGGTCGTTAAACGCCGGCTGTCATCGCAGTAACATTGCTCCGAAAGGCTTTTTGCAATTTTTAGTTGATCGTTCGAACGCATCTCTGAGCATGAGGTGGGGCGGTAACGCTTGGCCCCGAATTGTTTGGCGATGAAAGTCATTTGGCGGATGGGATGGCTGGTGGGATGGAAGCTGTGAAACGAATCATCTGCATCGGTCATTCCGCGCTCGACCATATCTTCCGGGTCGAATCCTTTCCGCGCGGCCCCTCGAAAGTCCGCGCGCTGGAGCACGTGGAAACCGGCGGTGGCATGGCCGCGAACGCAGCAGCGACGATCGCGCGTCTGGGCGGCAAAGCCGAGCTGTGGAGCCGCGTCGGAGACGACGATGCGGGCGCGAAAGTCCGCGCTGGCTTACGGGCTTTAGGGGTTGATGTGCGCTCACTGCAGTCCTTCGAGGAAGGGCGCACCTCCACATCGGCCATCATAGTCGACAACGCCGGCGAGCGGCTTATCGTCGGCTCGCGAGACATCAACATGCCCTCGGGCACGAGCTGGCTACCGCTCGAGCGCATCCGGGATGCCGATGCTGTTCTTGGCGATGTGCGGTGGCTCGAAGCTGTGCGCGTCGCGTTTACCCGCGCACGGCGCGAAGGCGTGCCGACGGTGCTCGACGGCGACCTCGGTGCGCGCGAGGCGATGCCCGAGCTGCTTGCCATCACAGATTACGCGATCTTCTCCCAGCCGGCCCTTGAAGATTTTCTTCCGCAAGGGACGATCGAGGAAAAGCTGCAGCGCGTCCTTGAGTTTGGGCCGCGCCATGCGGGCGTTACGCTGGGGGCCAAGGGCTATCAGTGGCTTGATAGGCAGGCTGGTACCGGTTATCAGCCCGGCTTTGCTGTCGATGTGGTGGACACGACTGGGGCGGGGGATGCTTTCCACGGTGCATTCACGCTCGCCCTTGTCGAAGGCAAGCCAATTCCCGAATGCGCGCGTTTTGCCTGCGCGGTCGCGGCCATGAAGTGCACACGACTCGGCTCACGCGCTGGCCTGCCAACACGCGCCCAAGTCGAAGGCTTCCTGGCGGCCCAAGGCTAAAGCCTGCCGGCTCCGAGATCGCGGCTAAAGAGTCAAAGGTCTCGGCTGAAACTTCCTGTTTCCAACTTCTCTATGCGACGGTGCTTCTTGTAGACGGCACGGAGCGCCGCCGCTAAATGGGTCGCGCAACGATGGCCCGGCTCCGGCGCGTCGGCGCCGACACGAGAGAGGATATCCGGATGTCCCTTGCGCACCCCACGGCTGCCGGCGGCGCAGACGTGAGCCATAAAGACATGGCCAACGCCATTCGGGCGCTTGCCATGGATGCCGTCGAGAAGGCCAAGTCGGGCCATCCCGGCATGCCGATGGGCATGGCGGACGTCGCGACGGTGCTCTTCACCCAATTCCTGCGTTTCGATCCGGCCGATCCCAAGTGGCCCAATCGCGACCGATTCGTGCTGTCGGCCGGTCACGGCTCGATGCTGCTCTACGCGCTGCTCTATCTGACCGGCTATCCGGGGATGGACATTGAGCAGATCAAACAGTTCCGCCAGCTCGGGTCGAAGACGGCAGGGCATCCCGAGTTTGGCCATGCGCCGGGCATCGAAACGACCACGGGGCCGCTAGGGCAGGGCATCGCGACCGCTGTCGGCATGGCATTGGCCGAGCGCATCTGGAACGCGCGCCTCGGCTCCGAGATCATCAACCACCACACCTATGTCATCGCTGGCGACGGGTGCCTGATGGAAGGCGTGAGCCAGGAGGCGATCACGCTGGCAGGCCACCTCGGGCTCGGCCGCCTGATCGTTCTGTTCGACGACAACGGAATTTCAATCGACGGGCCGACTACGCTTTCGACGTCGGAGGATCAGATCCGCCGCTTCGAGGCGGCCGGATGGAACACCGCATCCGTCGATGGTCACGATCCGCTTGCGATCGCGGCTGCCATTTCCCGCGCCCGCGCGGACGACAGCAAGCCTTGGCTCATCGCCTGCAAGACGGTGATCGGCTACGGTGCGCCGAAGAAGCAGGGCACGGCGGCGACGCACGGCTCGCCCCTTGGCGCGGAAGAAATCGCAGGAGCCCGTGAGCGGCTCGGCTGGGCGCATCCGCCTTTCGAGGTCCCCGAGCCGATTTTGGCCGCATGGCGTAGCACGGGCCAGCGGGGCGCGGCAGAGCGTGCCGAATGGCTGAAGCGCTGGGAGGCTGTCGATGCTGCCGTGCGCGAGAGCTTTGAGCATCCTGCGGGCGCGGCAGGGGAAGCAGTCCGGAGCGCCATCAACGAGGCCAAGCGCAAGGCCGCGGCAGAGACGGCAAAGAAGGCCACCCGTCAGTGGTCAGAGTTTGCGCTGGATCACCTGGTGCCGGTGCTGCCCGGGCTCATCGGCGGCTCGGCGGATTTGACGGGCTCGAACAATACCAAGACAAAGTCACAGGCCGTCATCTCGAAGGGCAGTTTCAGCGGTAACTACATTCACTATGGCATCCGCGAGCATGGGATGGCCGCGGCCATGAACGGATTGGCCCTTTACGGAGGGCTCATCCCCTACGGCGGCACGTTCCTCGTGTTCTCGGATTATTGCCGGCCTGCCATCCGCCTTTCCGCGCTCATGCGCCAGCGGGTCGTCTACGTGATGACTCACGATTCGATCGGCCTCGGCGAAGATGGCCCCACCCACCAGCCGATCGAGCACTTGGCGAGCCTCAGGGCGATACCGAACCTCTACGTGATGCGTCCCGCCGACGGCGTCGAGACGGCGGAGTGCTGGGAGATCGCCGTCCGGCCGGGTGATACGCCGAGCGTTCTTGCGCTGACCCGTCAGGCCGTGCCGAACCTCCGCACGACGCACAGGGACGAGAACCTTTCGGCCAAAGGCGCGTACGTACTGCGGGAGCCGGACGGCAAGCGGGACGTTACGCTGCTGGCGACCGGCTCCGAAGTGGGGCTTGCCGTGGCCGCCGCCGAGGCGCTGGCGGGCGAGGGCGTTGCCGCCGCCGTCGTCTCGATGCCGTGTTTCGAGCTCTTCCGGCAGCAGCCGGAGAGCTACCGCAAGGCGGTCCTTGGTGACGCGCCGCGCATTGGCATCGAGGCGGCTGTCGCGCAGGGCTGGTGCGAGTGGCTGGCCAGGGACGACGGGTTCATCGGCCTTTTGGGCTTCGGGG
>QGUU01000662.1 GCA_003242525.1 Pseudomonadota bacterium
CTCCATGGCCAGCGCCAGGCAGGCCGAGCCGCAACTCGGCAACGAAATCATAGGCGTCGCCGCGATAGATCGACCGGGTGAACTCTATAACCCTTCCGCTTGCGAGATAGGAGATACGCTCAATGCGCAGCCCCGCCGCGCCTGGCGCGACTTCCAGAAGACGGGCGTCGTCCTCGCCGAGATTGGCTGCCGAGATCCGTTGTACCGCCCTCACCGGCCGGCAGCCGGTAGCCTCGAGCGCGGCATAGAGGGAGGAACCTATGCCGGCCGGATCGGGCAGCAGGCTGGCCGAGAGCGAAGCACGCTCGATGGCCAGCGGCGTGTCATCGGCTATGCGCAGGCGCTCCACCCGGGCCACCAACTCGTCGGCAGCAAGCCCCAGCACCATCATCTCGTCCGGCGAAGGGGCATACAGGCCGCGGTCCAGCCATTCGGAGCGTGAACTCATTCCGCGCCTTGCCATATCCTCGGTGAAGGAGGTGAGCCGCGAAAGCGATTGCTCCACCCTTTCCACCCGAGGTGCGACGAAGGTGCCCGAACCGTGCCGCTGCACGAGGATACCGCTCTTGACCAGATCCCGTACTGCCTTGCGCACCGTAACACGCGATATCTCGGCCTTGGCCGCTATGTCACGCTCGGAAGGAAGCGCGTCGCCCGGCCTGATGAGGCCCCGGTTGACGGCATCCTCGATGCTGCGCCGCAATTGCAGGTATAGTGGCGTGCCGCGCGGCGCAGACTGCCGCAGCGTGACGAAGATGCTGTCCGCCGCCTCGCTCACCCGGCTGCCTCCTGCCTTGCCGCAAACAGGCGCAACGCCATTCGGACAGCGCCGCCCAGTGCGTCGTCGATGGGCTCTCTCAAAAGCTGGCGATAGCGCGGGGAAAGGCGCGGCGCGTAGAGCGGCGCCAGCCCGCCGAGCAGACAGAGCGGGTCATCTGGTCGCAGATCGAGAGCACCCAGCGCCGCTTCCACGTCCCCTACCGCCTTGGCGATGATCTCGACAGCTACAGGATCTCCCTTGTCGGCATGTTCGAAAACCTTCGGGGCAAAGCCGCCAAAATCGCCCGGCTTTGCGTTTGTGGTGAATTCGACCACATCTTCCGGGTTGCCGCGAAATACCGCCATCATCTCCCGCGTGAGCGCCGAAGCCGGCCTCACGCCGTCATGGGCAAGCAGGGTCTGCTCCAGAAGATCGCGCCCTATGCGCGCGCCGCTACCCTGGTCGCCGACCTGGAAGCCCCAGCCGCCAATAGCGCGCGAGCGCCCCTCGTGGCGCACCATATAGGCGGTTCCTGTGCCGAGGATCGCCATGGCCCCGTCGCCGGAACCCACCGCCCCCTCCAGGGCGATCTCGGCATCGGTCTCGACGTGACTTTCGGCAAAGGGGAGGATGGCTTCAAGCTGCTGCCTGTAGGTGCCTACATTGGCCCCGGCAAGGCCGAGAACGGCCGGAGTGCGCGAAAGGAGTCCGGCGTCCTTGCCGGCGGCCAGGAAGGCCTGGCGCGCCGCCTCGACAATATGCGCCCGGGCGCCGGTAAGATCGGTGCGAATGTTGGCAGCGCCTGTTTTGGCGCGGCCGATCACCACGCCCTCGAGGGTCGCGAGCGCTGCCCTGCAGCTTGTGCCGCCGCCGTCGATGCCAAGAACGAAC
>QGUU01000663.1 GCA_003242525.1 Pseudomonadota bacterium
CTACGACTCCCAGTTCTCGATCATCTCCTGGGCGCTGATCGAGCTCGGCATCATCGACCAGCGTATCAATTTCCTGGGCGACCCGACCAATGCTCGCGCGGCGGTGATCGCGGCGAACGTCTGGCGAGGCATTCCCTTCGTGGCGATCACGCTGCTGGCGGGCCTGCAGACCATTCCGCAATCGCTCTATGAGGCCGCGACATTGGACGGCGCCTCGCGCTGGCAGCTTTTCCGCCACGTGACGCTGCCATTGCTCACCCCCATCATCGCCATCACCATGACCTTCTCCGTGCTGTTCACCTTCACCGACTTCCAGCTGATCTACGTGCTGACGCGCGGTGGGCCGGTGAATGCGACACATCTCATGGCGACGCTTTCCTTCCAGCGCGCAATCTCGGGCGGCCAGCTCGGCGAGGGTGCGGCGATCGCAGTCGCCATGATACCCTTCCTGCTCGCGGCGATCCTGTTCAGCTATTTCGGATTGCAGCGCCGCCGATGGCAGCAGGGCGGAGGCGACTGAGATGACTGTTTCCGAAATCCGGAACACTGCCCCCGGCGACGAAGGCGGCATGGGCTACCTGCAGAGCCTGCCGCGCCGCGTCGTCACCATCTGGCTGCCGCTGCTGATTTTCGTGTTCGTATTGCTGTTCCCATTCTATTGGATGGCGGTCACGGCGGTAAAGCCGAACGAGGAGATGACCAATTTCAACGACTTCAGCCCGTTCTGGGTTGTGAAACCGACGCTACAGCACATCCGCTATCTGCTCTTCGACACGTCCTATCCCGGCTGGTTGCTCAACACCATGGTGATCTCCGTGGCCGCCACCTTCATCTCGCTGCTCGCCGCCGTTTTTGCGGCCTATGCGATCGAAAGGCTGCGCTTCTCCGGCTCGCGGCAGGTCGGTCTGGCGATCTTCCTTGCCTATCTCGTGCCGCCGTCGATCCTTTTCATCCCGCTGTCGCTGATGGTCTTCAACCTTGGCCTCTACGACACGTCCTTCGCGCTGATCCTGACCTACCCGACCTTTCTGGTGCCCTTCTGCACCTGGCTGCTGATGGGCTATTTCCGCTCGATCCCGTTCGAACTGGAGGAATGCGCCCTGATCGACGGCGCCAGCCGCTGGCAGATCCTGACCAAGATCATCCTGCCGCTGTCGGTGCCCGGCCTGATCTCCGCTGGAATCTTCGCCTTCACCCTTTCCTGGAACGAATTCATCTACGCGCTCACCTTCATCCAGTCTTCGGAGAACAAGACGATCCCCGTCGGCGTGCTTACCGAACTCGTCCGCTCGGACGTCTACGAGTGGGGCGCCCTGATGGCCGGGGCATTGATCGGCTCATTGCCGGTGGTCATCCTCTACTCGTTCTTCGTCGAGCACTACGTATCGTCCATGACGGGTGCCGTGAAGGAATAGCCGAGGGGAAAGCGTCGGGCCTGAAGGGGCGAGTTGCTTCGCACCGGCGCTAGTCGGGGCCGACACCAACCTGCCAACGCTAGCCATTGGCCCATTGTGCGGCGGCGTCCCTGGCGAAATCGCGATAGGAGCGCGGCGCATGGCCGAGCAAGGCGGTAAGGCGTGCGAGTTCGTCCGCTGTCGCGACCGCGCCATCCGTCTGATAGCGGCTGAGCATGAGGCGCAGGTCCAGAG
>QGUU01000175.1 GCA_003242525.1 Pseudomonadota bacterium
GAGCAGGATGCGGTTCTTCAACGTCTGGTGCCAGCGCTCGATCTTGCCCTGGGTCTGGGGATGGCAGGGTGCACCGCGCGAGTGATCCATGCCGTTGTCGGATAGCCATTCGGCAAGGTCGCTCGAGTCGGCGCAACTCGCCTATGAAGCGAATTCGTTTGGTTATACCAAGATCGCGATTGCGGCGACCAAGGGCGTGAAAGAGAATCTGCCGCCCGACACGACCGTCATCGAGGCGCAGTCGACGCGCTATCAGTGGCTCACCATCAACGCGCTCAGTCCGCGCCTGCAGGGCCTGAGAGTTCGGCAGGCCGTGCAATATGGCGTCGACGTGAACCAGATCCTGACCGGTGTCTATGACGACCTGACCGTACGCTCGACCGGTGTCGTCCAGCCGGGAACCAGGTTCGCGCGGCCGAAGAACCTGATTGAAGGGCCGGACTATGACAAAGCTGCCGCCCTGCTTGCCGAGGCCGGCGTCAGTGACCTCACTCTGTCGCTTACGGTCATGAACGACTCGATACGGACTGCAGCGGCGCAGATCATCCAGGCAAGTCTTGAGCAGGTGGGCATCAGGGTCGAGATCCAACCTTACGACGAGGCAGCGTTCTGGAGCGTGGGCGACAAGACGCAGGGCGAGGGCTACAAGAACCTGGATCTCGCGCTGATGGACTTTGCCGGTGGCGTAGACCCGTCCGAGAACCTGGTCTGGTTCAGGCCGGATCAGATCGGAGTTTACAACTGGTCCGGTTTCGAGAGCGAGGATTTCGAGGCGAGCTATCAGCAACTGGTGGCCGAAATGGACGAAGCCAAGCGCATTGCCATATCCAATCACATGGAAGACCTGATGGAGGCGTCAGGCACGTTCCTGTTCATATGCCACCAGCCGCTGGTAGCGATTCACCGGTCGAGCTTCGAGCCGGTGATCTATCCGGATGGACACCCGAGTCCTGCTCTGTTCAGGAGGAGGGCCTGATCTGGACAGTCCTTCCTTAATGGATTAGCGGGGGTTTGTGAGCAGAACCAAGTCAACCGGTAAAAAGCCGAGAAGCGGCGCCAGAAAGGCGCCGCCGCGTTTCAGCCGGGAACAACCCGAGCAGCGCCGAGCCATGCTGATCGAAGCGGCGACGCGCTGTCTCTCGCGCGGCGGAATCAACGCATTTACGGTCGACTCGATCTGCAAGGAGGCATGCGTTTCGCGCGGCCTCATCAACCACTATTTCGACAACCTCGACGGGCTGCTGGTCGAGGTCTACAAATCTTCCCTCTATGCCAGTGTCAACGCGCAGATCGCCGAGGCCAAGCGCAGGCGTTCTGAAAATGCGGATTGGCCCCCGGAAGCCTCGCTTGCCGCCCTGATCAGGTCGAACTTTGTGCCTGACTACTTCAGCCGCGCCAATCTGCTGGTCTGGTTGGCCCTGTGGGGTGAGATCGCAGTCAATGCGCGGCTGAAGGCCGCACATCGTGAGCTTTACGATGCCTATCGTGCCGAGCTTGCAGAGGACATTGCCGCGGTCGCCCGAGTGCGTGACAGGGTGGTGGACGCACCTGCACTTGCCCGCAATTTCATCGCCCTGGTTGACGGCCTCTGGCTCGAATGGTGTCTGGATGAGTCGGTGATAACGCCGGAGGCAGCAGAAGAAGCCGCCTTCGAGATGATCGAAGCACAGGTTGGAGGATTGCGGGGAGACTAAACCCCGTCGGCCATTGCCGAAAGGCCCGGATTCTCGGCCGCTGGCGCCGCCCCGGCACTCCTGTTGCCGGAGGACGACCGAAATGCCGGAACAGGAGCGGCTGGACCTTGCACCCGTATCTGCCCTCTCCGGCAGATCAGTTCAGAGGCGAGCCACCTTCCCGCTTGCGGCGCTCCATATAATCGCGCAAGGCTTCGTCTACCCCTGGGTCGATGGGCGGTTGTTCATATTCGGCAAGCATTCGCTTCCAAATGGTGTTGGCCCGCTCGCGGGCGGTTACCTGACCGCGCTCCATCCAGGTGTCGTAATTGTCCCAATTGGACACGATGGGCGCATAAAAGGCTGTTTCGTAACGCTTCATGGTGTGTGCGGCGCCAAAGAAATGACCGGCCGGACCAATCTCGCGGACGGCGTCCAGGGCCAGCGTTTCGGTATCGACCTGAGGGGGCTGGAAATAGGCGCACATCATCTGCAGCATCTCGCAGTCGATAACCAGCTTCTCGAAGGAGGCTGTAAGGCCGCCGCCCAGCCAGCCTGCGGCATGCAGGACCAGATTGGCGCCCCCCATCAGGCAGCCCCATAAAGACATTGCGCTCTCATAGGCGGCCTGGGCATCCACCGCATTGGCGGCAGTGACGTTTGACGAGCGGAACGGCACGCCGATCAGCCTGCAAAGCTGGCCCGTCGCCTGGGCGGCCTGCGCATATTCCGGGGTGCCGAATGCTGGCGCGCCCGTGCGCATGTCCACATTGGAGGTGAACCCGCCATACATGACCGGCACGCCCGGCCGGACGATCTGGGTGAGCACGATGCCGGCAAGTGCCTCCGCATGCTGCTGGGCCAGGGCGCCGGCGAGCGTGACCGGGCTCATGGCACCGGCCAAGGTGAAAGGAGTGATGACGTTGACTTGCCCGTGCTCTGCCAGCGCAATCAGGCCTTCAGCCATGTGTACGTCCAGCTGGAGTGGCGAATTGGTGTTGATGATGCCGGTGAAGACCGGCATCTCGCCGGCAAGATTTTCGCGCACAGTGCCCAACGATATCGCTGCCATCTCCAGCGCGTCGATGACTCGTCCGGTACCCAGGGTCTGCGGTTGCCAATTCTTGTCGAGAAGCGTGATCTCGGCATAGTAGAGGTCGAGATGCCGGGTGTTGGGGTGCAGGTCGAGCGGTTCAAACGGTCCGCCACCTTCCTGGTGCAGCACGTTGAAGGATTGGACCAGCTTCAGATAATCGCACATCTCGGCATAGGTGCCGGTACGGCGGCCGCGGTCATTGTCCATGACATAGGCGGGGCCTCCGACCGACGACAATATGCAGTACTGTTCTCCTACCTTTATGTTCTTCTCGGGGTTGCGAGCCCGCAACTCGAAGGAAGGAGGCGCGGTGGAGATGCGCTCCATGACCATGGCCCGGTCAAACCGCACGAGCATGTCGCTCTCGTCGACGTCGGCTCCCGCAGAGCGATAAAGCGCGCGTGCCCTGGGCTCCAGCACGCGCATGCCAATCTCCTCCAGAATGGTGAGGCCAGCCTCGTGGATCGCATGCACTTGGTCCGCCGAGAGCGGTTCGACAGGCTTGTACGGCCGGGTCAATTGCTGCCATGGACGCTGCGAGATTGCGCCGGCCTCGCGTGGAGCGCGACCTGGCCTGCGCCGTGGTGAAATGCGTTCCATCCCTACTCCTATTTGGCTGCAGCGTTCATCTCGAAATTCGTTTCGGCGTCGACAATGGGTGTGTCGCGGCGGAAAGGTTGTTCCGACATGACGGTGCCGAGCTCACGCCCCAGTCTGTGGCCGCTGTGAACGGCATGGACGATCGCGCCGGGTGCAAGCGCATCGCCAATGCGGTCCACGCTGCGGATGCCAGCGGCATCGAGATCTTCGGCGCGGGCCATAAGGGCATCGAAAAGCTCGCCACGCGGCACGCGAAGCCCCACAATCAACACCGAGCGACAGGGCACCCGGCTTTCCTCCCCCGTAAACAGATGAGACAGGGTCGCAGCCTCTCCGTCAAAGGCTTTAAGCGTGGTGAGGGTCATGACCTGTACCTGGCGCTTTGACAGGGCGCGATGCACAAGGGGCAGTTCGTTGGTCATGATTGTCCAGGCGGAGGCCTGGCCGGCCGGTGTCGCGTAGCTGACGGCAATTCCTTGCGCAGCCAGATGCTCGGCGAGGACACCTCCCATGTAATAATTGTCGAAATCGAAGACCAGGGTCGGGCCTTCCGGCAGCCGACCGTTGGCAATGTCATCCGGCGTGAACGCCTGGCTGTGGTCGAGCCGGCCAACCGGGATTTCCATCGGCGAATAGAGCATGTTGGTCCAGCGTGCGCCGGTAGCCAGCACCACGCGATCCGGGCCGAGTTCAATGATGTCGTCTGCGCCAAGCCGGCTTTCCAGGTGAAGCGAGACATTGCTCATCTCGCTCAGCCGGCCGAGGCGGTAGTCCACCACGCGGTTCCAGGCTGAAAGGCCAGGCAGCGTCCTTTCGAAGGCCAGGCGCCCGCCAAAGGCACGGGCGCTGTCGGCAAGCGTCACCTGATGGCCACGTCGCCCAAGAGTCAACGCGCATTCGAGGCCGGCCGGTCCTCCGCCGACGACGAGGATTCTCTCCGGGCGACTCGTCTGTTCGATCCGCTCGGGATGCCACCCCCGCCGCCATTCCTCGCCCGCGGTCGGATTCTGCGTGCAGCGCACGGGCACGCCGTCATGCCAGCTCGAAATACAGATGTTGCAGCCGATGCATTCGCGGATTTCCGCCTCGCGACCTTCCCTGATTTTGGCAGGCAGGAAAGGGTCGGCGATCGACGGGCGCGCGCCGCCGATGAGGTCCAGCACGCCTCGCCGGATCTGTGAAACCATTGTATCGGGCGAAGTGAAGCGGCCTACACCCACGACGGGCTTCCTGGTCAGCGTCTTTACGAAGTCGATGACAGGCTCGTGGCTGCCTTCCCCGCTGAAGCGTGAAGCGGAGCAGTCGGTCGGACTCGAATCCATCTTTACGTCGAAAAGATCGGGGATGTCGGCGAGAAGCTCGATCAGCTCATGCGCCTCTGAAGGCTGGTTGCGGCCCGGCCGGCCACGCAATTCCTCCAGGCTGACCCGAAGAGCGACGCCGCAGCTTGCACCCACAGCGTCCTTGGTGACCTCGATCATTTCGCGCACGAACCGAACGCGATTTTCGATCGAGCCTCCATATTCATCGGTTCGGTGATTGTACTCGGGCAGCAGGAACTCGTAGCCGAGATAGCCCATGCCGGCATAGACATAGACGATGTCGAAGCCGGCGCTACGCGCCTTCCGAGCGCCCTCGGCTTGCCACCTGAGCACATCGCGAATATCCGACCTGTCCATCGTTTTCGGGCGCAGATTACCCATAAAGCCGACGTGAGTGGCCATCCACGGAATGCCGGACGGGGAAATGGGGGGCAAGCGGCTGGCACGGTTCATCACCGAGGCCCCCCCATGCCATAGTTCTACCCCGGCCAAGGCTCCGTGCCTGTGAACCGCTTCCGTCATCAGCGCATGGGCGCGGATGTCGTTCTTGTCCCACATGGTCGCGAAGGGCAGCGGAGCGTCGTCGGAGCTGGGATCTATCGAAACTGCGCCCGTGCAAACCACCCCCCACCCGCCTTCAGCCTTCATCTCCCGGAAGGCCGCACGCGTGCGGGGACGAGCATTTGTCATGCCGCTTGCATGCGGCACCTGATAGAAGCGGTTCGGCGCAGTGACGGGGCCAATGCGCACCGGTTCAAACAGGACTTCGTATCTCGGATTGCATCCCATCGACATTTTGCCATTGTCTTGTTGAACGGTTGCACAACAAGCATATTCTTTAGCTGAGCCAATGACAATGGGGCTGCCAGCCAAAGGCTGGCGATCAGGTCGGGTTGCAGCCACGCGAAAACGGCCCGCTGGACGCAGGCCGCCTTCCGATCGGTCTTGATCTACTCGGCCGGTGCGGGCGTGGTGCCGCCGTCGGAGGGCTGTGTAGCCGGTTCGGTGGTGCCACCATCGGCGGGGGGGGGGGGGGGTGGGGGCGGGGGGGGCCTTCCGCGGGGGGTGTGGGTGGCCGGGGGTTGTTTGGGGGGGGTGGGGG
>QGUU01000176.1 GCA_003242525.1 Pseudomonadota bacterium
GAACTGCTCGTGGATGCGGCAGGGCAACCCAACCCTCCGCCGTTGCCGCCGACGGCGATTCGGCGGCTCGAGGAACTTGGCGTGGCACGGAAGGCCTGACTGTTTCACCCCTCGAATGCGTGAAAATTCAGCAAGTCATCCAGAATAATGACCGCGCATTTGAATGGCCGAGAGGTGTCGGCGGCCGCTGAAGGGATCAAGCTCGGCGCAAGGCCGAAATATTCCTTCGCCAGCCACGGTTTAGGTTGGCGGATCACCATCGATAGCTTAGAAGCGTAGAATCTACGCGAGATCACAGGTTACAGGTCGGAAAAAGGAGAGTGATGGAGCTTTATCTGCTGCCCTTGATCATCGCTCTTCCTTTCGTGGCAGGCCTCGCCGCCATCCTGCTTCCATCGGACTCGCGCACGCCTTCGACCTGGCTTGCTGGTTTCACGACGCTGGTATGCCTGGTATCGACCCTTTCGCTCTATCCTGCGGTCACGGATGGCCAGGTGCTTCGCTACCATGCAGAGTGGTTGCCAACGCTGGGGGTCGACTTCGTCCTGAGAATGGACGGATTTGCCTGGATTTTCGCTGCCCTGGTCAGCGGAATCGGCTTCCTCGTCGTCGTTTACACGCGCTATTACATTTCGCCTGAGGATCCGGTCCGCCGCTTCTACTTCTTCTTTCTTGCCTTTACCGGCTCGATGCTGGGCGTCGTGCTGTCAGGCAATCTCATCCTGCTGGTCGTGTTCTGGGAACTCACCAGCATCTTCTCCTTCCTGCTGATCGGCTACTGGCATCATAATCAGACGGCGCGAGACGGCGCCCGCATGGCCCTGACCGTCACCGCGACCGGCGGGCTGGCGCTCCTCGCGGGCGTCCTCATCATTGGGCATATTGTCGGAAGCTACGATCTCGATGTCGTACTGGCCTCGGGCAACGCAATCCGGGGACACCCTCTCTACGTCCCCGCGCTCGTGCTCTTCCTGCTGGGTACGCTTACCAAGAGCGCACAGTTCCCCTTCCATTTCTGGCTTCCAAACGCGATGGCCGCACCCACGCCGGTATCGGCCTTCCTGCATTCGGCCACCATGGTCAAGGCCGGCGTGTTCCTCATGGCGCGACTATGGCCCGTGCTCGCCGATACGCCCGAATGGTTCACCCTTGTGGGGCTTGCGGGCATGATCTCGCTTGTGCTGGGCGCCTATCTTGCCATGTTCCAGCAGGACCTGAAGGGGCTGCTGGCCTATTCGACCATAAGCCATCTCGGGCTGATCACGCTCCTGCTCAGCCTCGGCAGCCCGCTTGGCGCGGTTGCCGCCATCTTCCACATGATCAACCACGCCACCTTCAAGGCATCACTGTTCATGGCCGCCGGGATCATCGACCACGAAGCAGGCACTCGCGACCTGCGGCGCCTGTCCGGCCTGTTCCGCTACATGCCGATCACCGGCACGCTGGCTACTGTCGCCAGCGCCGCCATGGCTGGCGTGCCGCTGCTGAACGGGTTCCTTTCCAAGGAGATGTTCTTCGCGGAAGCGGTCGCGACACACACCGATTCCTGGCTGGACAGGGCGGCGCCCTATGCGGCGGTAATCGGCAGTGCACTCGCGGTCACCTACTCCATCCGGCTCATTCACTCGATCTTTCTCGGCAAGCCGCCCGAGACCTTTCCGCGGCATCCGCACGAGCCGCCTTTCTGGATGCGCTTTCCGGTCATGTTCCTGGTGGTGGCCTGTCTTGTCATCGGCATTATTCCGGGCCTGACGATCGGGCCGTTTCTCCACACCGCGGTTTCCTCGGTGCTCGATGCCAACACTCCCCGCTACAGCCTGGCCGTCTGGCACGGTTTCACGCTTCCATTGGCATTGAGCGCGGTGGCGCTTGCGGCCGGCGCGCTGATCTATCTCGTCGGTTCTGACTATCTTGAACACGCGGAGAGACCTCCCCTGCTTGGCGGAATACAGGGTCAAAGGATATTCGAGCGCGTCATGGTCGCGATCTCATGGCGGGGCGCGCGCAGGGTAGAGGAACTCTTTGGAACAAGGCGGCTGCAGCCGCAGATGCTATTGCTCGTGGTGTTGGCGGTCATCGCTGCCTGGATACCGCTTTACAAGTCCGAAGGCAGCCTTGGAGGCGGGACAGGTGGGGGCTTCGACCTCGTCTTCGCGGCGCTATGGGGCGTTGGCATGATATGCGCAGTGGCGGCCGCCTATCGGGCCAAGTTCCACCGGCTTTCCGCGCTCGTCCTGATGGGCGGCACCGGACTTGTAACCTGCGTCACCTTCGTGTGGCTCTCGGCGCCAGACCTTGCGGCAACACAGCTTGTCGTGGAGATCGTGACGACGGTTCTCATCCTGCTCGGAATAAGGTGGCTGCCCAAACGCTCCGAAGCCCTGCGCGAACCGAGCGACCTGCTCGACCGCGCGCGCCGGATACGCGACCTGGCGATCGCCGTTCTGGCCGGCGCCGGCATGACCGCGATCGCCTACACGGTCATGACCCGCACGCCGCCGGAAACGATCGCGACCTTCTTCATCGACAAGGCCTACAGCGAAGGCGGCGGGCGCAATGTCGTCAATGTGATCCTCGTCGACTTCCGCGGCTTCGACACAATGGGAGAGATAACCGTCCTCGGCATCGTGGCGCTGACGGTATTTGCGCTGCTGCGGCGCTTCCGCCCGGCGCCCGACACGATCGAGCGTCCGGAACAGCAGCGGGTCCAGCTTTCCTTTGACGAGGCCGAGCCCGACCGTGTGGCGGGCGCCACGGCTGCGGAGTATCTCTATATGCCCTCCGTCATCATGCAATGGATGTTCCCGGTGATCATCGTGCTGGCAGCCTATCTCTTCCTGCGCGGCCACGATGCCCCGGGTGGCGGCTTCGTCGCGGGCGTGGCGATGGCTGCCGGCTTCATCCTTCAGTACATGGCCGGCGGGACAGTCTGGGTGGAAGACCGCCTGCGCATACTGCCGGTGATATGGATCGGCGGCGGACTGCTGCTGGCCGCCCTGACGGGAACCGCCTCCATGCTCCTGGGCGACACCTTCCTCACCTCGTACTTCCGTTACGTGGAACTACCGCTCGTCGGCAAGGTGCCTATGGCCAGCGCGACCATTTTCGATCTCGGCGTATTCACGCTCGTTGTCGGCGCGACGGTGCTGATGCTTATCGCCATCGCCCACCAGTCGATCCGCCGCCTGCGTGCGGCACGCCTCGAAGAGGAGCGGCAACAGGAGGAGGAGCGCCAGCAATGGAGTTGACGCTCGCAATCGCCATCGGCGTGCTTACCGGATCCGGCGTCTGGCTCATACTGCGCCCGCGCACCTACCAGCTCGTCATCGGCCTCTCGTTGCTTTCCTACGCGGTCAATCTCTTCATCGTCAGCATGGGCCGGCTGCGCTTCGGCGCCGCGCCCGTGCTTGGGCCCGACGGCATAGGTAACCCGGCAGATTATGCGGACCCGGTGCCGCAGGCGCTGGTACTCACGGCTATCGTGATCGGTTTCGCCACAACCGCCCTCCTGCTCGTCGTGCTGATTGCAGCGCGCGGCCTGACGGGCAGCGACCATGTCGACGGGCGGGAGTCCCGCTAATGGACTGGATGAAGCATCTTCTCGTCGTTCCCGTCCTGCTCCCGCTGCTCACGGGAGCGTCGTTGCTCCTGATCGACGAAATACGCCACACGGCAAAGGCCGCGGTCAGCCTCGCATCTTCCGTTCTGTTCGTGGTCACGGCATTGGCACTGATGCAGATGGCGGACAGCGGAACGGCGGGAAGCGAAGCCCTGTCTCTTTCCTATGCCGTTGCGAGCTGGCCTGCCCCCTTCGCCATCGTGCTCGTGCTGGACCGACTCTCTGCACTGATGCTGGCGGTCGCATCCATTTTGGCGCTGGCGGCCCTCATCTATTCCATGGCCCGATGGCACCGGGCAGGCCCCCATTTCCATTCGCTGTTCCAGTTTTTGCTCATGGGGCTGGCCGGCGCGTTCCTGACGGGAGACCTGTTCAATCTCTTCGTCTTCTTCGAGGTGACGCTGGCCGCCTCCTACGGCTTGCTGCTGCATGGTTCCGGTGCCTTCCGAGTCCGCTCCGGGCTGCATTACATAGCGATCAACCTCGCGGCTTCGCTTCTATTCCTGATCGGCGTGAGCATCGTCTACGGCGTCACGGGAACGCTCAACATGGCGGACCTGGCAGCCCGACTGCCCAATGTGCCGTCCGAAAACAGGATGTTGCTGGAAGCAGGCGCTGGCCTGCTGGGTGTCGCATTCCTGGTCAAGGCAGGCATGTGGCCGCTCGGCTTCTGGCTGCCTTCAGCCTATGTGGCTGCCGCCGCGCCAGTCAGCGCGGTCTTCGTCGTGCTCACCAAGGTGGGGGTCTATGTCGTCCTGCGCCTCAGCCTGCTTCTTTTCGGCAGCACGTCGGGCGAGCTGACGAATTTCGGCGGCACCGTGCTGATGTGGGGAGGGCTCGCGACGCTGGCCTTCGCGACATCGGGCATACTGGCCTCGCAGGCATTGGGCAGGCTTGCCGCCTACAGTGTTCTTGTTTCTTCGGGCACCCTCCTCGCCACTGTGGGCCTCGGCGATGTGCCGGTCATCTCCGGAGCCCTGTTCTACCTCGTCATTTCATCCTTCACCACGGCGGCCTTGTTCATGCTCATCGAACTGGTGGAGCGGGCACGCGAGCCCGGCGCCGACCTGCTGGCAGTCACAATCGAAGTCTATGGCGAGGACGGCGAGGAGACGCAAGAAAAGGAGGATGAACAGGTGGGCGTGATCATGCCAGGCGCACTTGCCGTGCTCGGCGTATGCTTCGGCTGTATTGCGCTCCTGCTCGCAGGCCTGCCGCCACTTTCCGGCTTTATCGCCAAATTCGCCATGCTGGCGGGCATGCTCAATATGGACGGCCTTGGCAGCTCTGCCGAAATTGCGCCGCGCGTCTGGTTGCTCTTTGCGCTGATCATCCTTTCCGGCCTTGCGGCATTGGTGGCCATGATGCGCAGCGGCATCCGCATTTTCTGGGCCCCGCTGGAAGCGGTGGTCCCACGCGTTCTGGTGGTGGAAGTGGCGCCCGTCGTCGGCCTGCTGGCGCTGTGCCTGCTTCTGACGGTGAAAGGCGGAGCGATGATCAACTATACCGACGCTGCCGCCAGATCCCTGCATGACCCTTCCGGCTATATCCAGGGCGTGCTGGAGCCGGTTCCCCTGGGGAGCGCAGCAAGATGAGTCGCGTGCTTCCCTATCCGCTCCTGACGGCAGCGCTCCTGCTGATGTGGTTGCTGCTCACGTCTTTCTCGCCAGGCCAGTTCCTCCTCGGCGCAGCCATCGCGGTGGGTGCCTCCCGCGCCATGGCGGCGTTGCAGCCATCCAAGCCACGGCTAAGGCGCTGGCAACTCATTCCGCGGCTTGCGGCAATCGTGGCGCTGGATATCTGGCTGTCGAACGTGGCGGTCGCCCGCCTCACCCTTGGCCGGGGCCGCAGCAACCGCAGGTCCGGTTTCGTGGCAATACCGCTGGACCTGCGCGACAAGAATGGCCTGGCCATACTTGCCTGCATAATAACAAGCACGCCGGGCACAGCGTGGATCGAGCACGCTTACGATTCGAACGTGCTGCTGATCCATGTCCTTGACCTCGTCGATGAAGACGAATGGGTGTCGCTGATCAAGAACCGCTACGAACACCTGCTGATGGAGATCTTCGAATGATGGCGCACATTCTTCTGTGGGCGATCATGCTGGCCCAGGTCATGATCGTGGTCGCCATGGCATGCTACACCTACCGGCTGATCCGCGGCCCCCGCG
>QGUU01000177.1 GCA_003242525.1 Pseudomonadota bacterium
CTTTTCATAAATTACGGGTTCCGGACGCCCTATTTTGGCTCGGCCTTCTTTGCCGAGGATTGCCAGTTGTTGAACCAGCCATCGCGCTGGTCGAACACCGAGCAGATATTGTTGATATGCCGGGGAGCGGAAGCGCAGGCCGCAAGTGCCAGAAGGGGCGCGACCGCTAAAATCTTACTAAAACTTGACGCACGCATGTGCAGGAGCATTAGGCGCAAAACTTGAAGAGAGTCTTGCCTGACCTGTTAACCCTTCCGGTGGCCGGAAGAATGCCATTGTCATTGTAGCGACAAGTACTGTCGTATTATTTATATTATTCCTGCAGTTAATGACGCCAGAGCAATATATCGCCCGCGGCTGTCGCTTTTTTGACAGAAGCAGCGCGGCGCCTCGCCGATGATGAGCCACGATGCGGATGCCGGGAGGTCACGCGCCGCGGGAGGGCTTCTTCATGACCGGATATGCAGTGTCGTTCATCGGCAGATTCAGCATGAGCGACGCGCCTGAAACTGTTCTTCACCACGCTAAACGCTGCCTGCTCGATCTCATTGGCGTGGCAGCGGCAGGATCACATCTTGAGGTCAGCCGCATCACCGGCGCGGTGGCGCTGGCGCAGTTCGGCGGCGACGCGGCACGCTTCCTTTTTGACGGACGCCGCTCCAGCGCGGCCGGCGCGGCGATGCGCAATGCCATGTCGATCGACGGTTTCGATGCGCATGACGGTCATCCGCTGACCAAGGGCCATGCCGGGTGCGGTTCGCTTGCCGCCTTGCTGGCCTTTGCCGGTGAAGGCAACGATCTTTCAGGGCGCGACATGCTCGCCCATCTGGTTGTCGGCTATGAGATTGCCATTCGCGCGGGCATGGCGCTGCACCGCACAGCATGCGACTACCATACGACCGGCGCCTGGATCGCCATCGCAGCCGCTGGGCTTGGCGCACGCATGATGGGGCTTGATGAAACCCGCATCCGCGAAGCCCTCGGCATTGGCGAATATTATGGCCCCCGCTCGCAGATGATGCGTTGTATCGCCCATCCCACCATGGTCAAGGACGGATCCGGCTGGGGCGCCATGGCAGGTGTGACGGCGGCGATGCTGGCCAGGGAAGGTTTTACCGGCGCGCCGGCAGTGACCGTGGAAAGTGAGGATACTTCCGATCTCTGGTCGGATCTTGGCGAGCGCTGGCGCATCACCGAACAATATTTCAAGCCGTATCCCGTGTGCCGTTGGGCGCAGCCGGCGATGGAGGCAGCAGCCGCCTTGAAGCGCGAGCACGCGCTGGCTGCCTCGGCAATAAGGGCGGTTCGTGTGCGAAGCTTCAGGGAGGCCGTAGAGCTTTCGACGCGCCGGCCGGCAGGCACTGATGCGGCTCAGTACAGCCTGCCGTTTCCCGTCGCAGCGCTTCTGGTCCGCGGCAAAGTCAGCGCCGCCGAGATCGGCGAGGAAGGTTTGCGCGATCCCGAAATATTGCGCCTGGCAGAGCTTGTGGAGCTGATCGAAGAACCTCGTTATTCGGCGCTGTTCCCGGCTGAGCGCTGGGCGGAGGTCGAGATCGAAACGGCCGATGGCCGAATGCTGCGGTCCGGCCCTGCGGTGGCGCGTGGCAGTGCGGAGAATCCCCTTTCCGATGCTGAGATCAGCAGCAAGTTCCACGAACTGCTTTCCGTTTCCGGCTTTGGCGAACGCGCTTCACCTATCGAGGACCTGGTGATGTCGCTCGAGAAGGAGCCTTCCATGGCATCGCTTTTCAACCTGATTTACGAGCCGGCGGAAGCCGCTGAACTGCAGGGGGCGGCAAATTGAACGCCGAATCGCGCCGACGGCGCAGCAGCGACAGAGGGCATGGCCGGAGCGGCAGCGCCATTGCGCAATTGCCGCGCAGGCGGGTTGAAAATCCCTGGCCGCCCATGGAGGTACTCTCGGCCGATCAGGTGGAGGCCATTCATGAGGCCTCGCTGTACATACTGGAGAATTTCGGCATCGAGGTGATGTCGGCCCATGCGCTGGACCTTTTCGCGCGAGCCGGCGCGAAAGTGGATCATGGTGCGATGACCGTGCGGCTTGATCGCGGGCTTGTCGCCGAGGCGCTGAAAACGGCGCCCGCCGCATATGCGCTGACCCCGAGCAACCCTGCCAACACCGTTCATCTCGGCGGAAACACGATCAACTTCACCCTGGTGGCGGGGCCTCCCAATGTCCATGACATGGAACGCGGCCGCCGCGCCGGCAATCTGCGGGATTATGCCGATCTCGTGCGCCTGGCTCAGCATTTCAACTGCATTACAATGATCGGCAACCAGGTCTGCGCACCGGTGGAACTGCCCGCGAATTCGCGGCACCTCGACACCTATTTCACCAACCTGACGCTGAGCGACAAGAGCTTCCATGTCTCGGCCATCGGCCGGGGCAGGGCACTGGATGGCATACACATGATGGCCATTGCGCGCGGGATTACGCTGGACGAGATGGCCAGGGACCCGGGTGTTACGACGATCATCTCGGTCAATTCGCCACGGCGCTTCGACGACATGATGGCCGAGGGGCTGATCACAATGGCCGAGCATGGCCAGTCCGTCTGCATCACCCCCTTCACCCTTATGGGTGCAATGAGCCCGGTGACGCTCGCCGGCGCGCTGGCCCAGCAGAATGCCGAGGCATTGTTCGGCATCGTTCTTGCCCAGTTGGTCCGGCCGGGTGCGCCGGTGATGTATGGTGCCTTCACTTCCAATGTGGACATGAAATCCGGCGCTCCGGCCTTCGGCACGCCGGAAAACACCAAGGCCAATATCGCCTCCGGACAACTGGCCCGCCGCTACAAGCTGCCTTACCGCACCACGCCGGGTTCGGCTTCCAACGCCGCCGACGCGCAAGGCACTTACGAGACGCTGATGGCGCTCTGGGGCGCGGTGCTTGGCCACGGCAATCTCATCTACCACGCAGCGGGCTGGCAGGAGGGCGGACTGACCGCGTCGTTCGAGAAATTCATAATCGACGTCGAGATGATCCAGCACATGATGGAGTTCCTGAAGCCGATCGAGGTGAACGAAGCGGAACTGGCCGTCGAGGCGTTGGGGCAGGTGCCAACGGGAGGGCATTTCTTCGGCGAGGCGCATACGCTGGAGCGCTATTCCACTGCCTTCTACCAGCCGATCCTGTCCAACTGGCAGAACTATGAGGCGTGGCAGGAAGCGGGCGCGCTCGACGCAACGGCACGCGCAACGCAGTTGTGGAAGAAGGCGCTGGAGGAATACCAGCAGCCCGCCATGGATGCTGCGGTTCGCGAGGAGCTGGAAGCCTATGTTGCCAGGCGCAAGCAAGAGATCGGCCAGGGCGAACCGTGAACGGCCGACTTGCCATGCTGATTCAACTTCCTGCGAAAAAGAATCCGTAAATTCACCCAACTGACTGAAATCAGAGAATAATCATGAAATCGCATGCGAAAGTCGTGATCATTGGTGGAGGCGTCGTCGGCTGCTCCGTGCTGTTCCATCTGGCGCGCGGAGGCTGGACCGATATCGTGCTTCTGGAGCGCGACGAACTGACTTCCGGATCAACCTGGCATGCGGCGGGCGGCATGCACACCATCAATGGCGATCCGAACGTTGCCAAGCTGCAGAAATACACGATCGAACTCTACAAGGAGATCGAGGAGCTTTCAGGCCAGGCGACAGGGGTGCATGTGACCGGCGGGGTGCTGCTTGCCGCAACACAGGCGCGCATGGACTGGTTGCGCGGGGTCGTGGCCAAGGGACGCTATCTGGGCCTCGACCTGGAGGAAATCTCTGCCGAGGAGGCGGCCCGCCTTATGCCCTTGCTCGATCCCAAGCAGTTCGTCGGAGCCGTCCGCAATTCCGAGGACGGGCATCTGGACCCCTCCGGCGTTACTCATGCTTACGCGAAGGCGGCGCGCAAGCTGGGAGCCGAGGTGGAGCGTTTCACCAAGGTTGAAGACATTGTGCGGCGTCCGGATGGCATGTGGCGGGTCATCACCAACAAGGGCGAGGTGGTGGCCGAGCATGTGGTCAACGCCGGGGGGCTTTGGGCGCGCGAGGTGGGACGCATGGTCGGGCTCGAACTGCCCGTTCTGGCCATGGAGCATATGTATCTCATTACCGAAGACATGCCCGAGGTGAAGGCCTGGAACGAGGCGACCGGAACCGAGATCATCCATGCGGTGGATTTCGATGGCGAGCTGTATCTGCGCCAGGAGCGCGGCGGCATGCTCATGGGCACCTATGAGAAAGCCAACAAGCCATGGTCGGAACAGGTCACGCCATGGGATTTCGGCCATGAGTTGCTGGAACCGGATATCGATCGCATAGCTCCTTCGCTGGAGATCGGCTTCCGTCACTTCCCGGCCTTTCAGAAAACCGGGATCAAGCAGATCATCAATGGGCCCTTCACCTTCGCTCCGGACGGAAACCCTCTGGTCGGGCCGGTGCGCGGACTTCCCGGGTTCTGGGTGGCCTGCGGCGTGATGGCCGGCTTTTCCCAGGGCGGCGGCGTCGGACTCGCGCTGTCCAACTGGATGATCCATGGCGATCCCGGGTTCGACATCTGGGCGATGGATGTTTCCCGCTACGGCGACTGGGCAACCATGGCCTACACCAATGCCAAGGTGCGCGAGAATTATTCCCGCCGCTTCTCGATCCGTTTTCCAAATGAGGAGCTTCCGGCGGGCCGTCCGCTCCGGACCACGCCGATTTACGATCTCCTGGCGGCAAAGGGCGCACAGTTCGGTGTTGCCTATGGGCTGGAAGTTCCGCTGTGGTTTGCCCCGGAAGGCATTCGCGACGAGTTTTCCTGGCGACGCTCCAGCGACTTCGCCCATGTCGCGCAGGAGGTACGCGCCGTGCGAGAACGCGTGGGCCTTACGGAAATCTCGTCCTTCGCCAAGTACCGTGTAACGGGGAAGGGCGCGCAGGCCTGGCTGGACAGAATGCTCGCCTGCAACCTGCCAAAACCCGGCCGCATGACGCTGGCGCCGATGCTGAAGGAAGATGGCAAGCTGATCGGCGACTTCACCTTGGCCAATCTCGCCTCGGCAAACGGCAAGGAAGAATGGCTGATCTTCGGCTCCGGAATTGCCGAGCAATATCATATGCGCTGGTTCGAGCAGCATCTTCCCGCCGATGGCTCCGTACAGGTCGAGGCGCTGGGCCTGGCTCGTGTCGGCCTGTCCATTGCCGGTCCCGATGCGAGAAAGGTGCTCGAAAAACTGACGAGGGCGGACGTTTCCAACTCGGCATTCCCGTTCATGGCAATTCGCAACATGGATATTGGCATGGCGCCCTGCCTTGTCGGGCGGATCAGCTATACGGGCGATCTGGGCTACGAGATCTGGATGGCGCCGGAATATCAGCGCACGGTGTTCCACGCGCTGATGGAAGCGGGTGCGGAATTCGGCATCGGGCTTTTCGGCTCCCGCGCTCTCAATGCGCTTCGACTCGAAAAGAACTACGGTTCCTGGGGGCGTGAGTACCGCCCCATCTATGGGCCGCTCGAGGCGGGCCTCGACCGTTTCGTCGCCTACAACAAGGGCGCGGACTTCATCGGCAAGGCAGGCGCGGCGGCCGAAAGGGCAAGCGGGGGAAAGATGCGCCTGCGCGCCTTCATCATGGACGCCGAGGATGCGGACGTCATAGGCGACGAGGCCATCTGGCATGGCGGCGCCGTGGTGGGGTGGATCACCTCCGGTGGCTACGCCCATAACCTGTCTCTTTAACAAATCTCCGACCCAACGAAACGGACCAAACCCTGTATTCCCGTCTTCTGCTTAAAAAAAAAAAA
>QGUU01000178.1 GCA_003242525.1 Pseudomonadota bacterium
GTCTGGGAGGCCCTTGCACCACGCGACATCGATTCCGACATCGACTTCTTTTCGACCGTCGTGGCGAACGCCCAACTGGTTCTCAACCCTACCATCGTGCACATGAGAAACCCGGGCGGCCGCGACCTGATGGCGGTTTCGAGGCGGGAAATACTCCATATACCGTTCCGGTTCGGCTATGCCCGGCTGGGAAAGGCGGTGGTGCGCGCGGTCGTCGTGACATTTGACGGCATCCTGGGCGCAAGGAGCGCGGCGGATGAGGCGGCGCTCATGAAGGAACTCTACGGCTTCCTGGACAGGGGCGAGGCCGAGTTTATCCTGATGCGCAACGTGCCCGTAGCCGGCACTCTTTTCCGGGAGGCCCTGGCGGCGGCCGGGTCGGGCCTTCGGGCCATGGCCAGTCCGCCCTCTGTGCGCTGGGTGGCGGACATTCCCTCGACGTTCGAGGAGTTTCTCCAGCGCCGTTCAAGCAAGTCCCGGTCCACGATCAGACGCAAGGCAAGGCAACTGGAAGACACATTCGCCAACGTCCGCCTGCATCGTTTCTGCAGGCCGGATGAACTGGCAACCATGTGTGCAGAGATGGAGCAGGTTGCATCGAAGAGCTACCAGAGGCGGCTTGGCGTCGGATTTACGGGCACGCCCATGCAGATTGCGCTTATCAGGCACGGCCTGGAGATGGGTCGCTACCGCACATGGATGCTGTACCTCAACGGACAGCCTGTCGCCTTCTGGAACGGGTTCGCCTATCGCGACACGTTCTTCATCGGCACGCCTGCCTTCGACCCGGAATACGGGAAACATTCGGTCGGCAGCTACGCAATGATGCATATGATGGAAGACCTTTGCGCCGAGCCGGCAATCACGCGCCTCGATTTCGGCCATGGCGAAGCCGACTACAAATCCGCTTTCGGGCGTGCCGACCGGCTTGAGAGCGATGTCTACCTTGCCGCACGGCGGTTATCCCCGGTTTTGCTTCTCACAGCGTTGCGGGCAAACACTCTTGTCGAAAGCTGGGCGAAACAGGCGGCAGGACGGCTGGAGTTTGCCCGCCGGCTGAAAGCACGCTGGCGCAAGGGTGCATTGATGGGGTCCTGAGATGGCAAGGCTGCTTCTCGTCGCGCCGACCTGCAATGGTGAAGACGTCGGTGAAGCATGGGTCGCATATCAGTGGGCGCGCTTTCTGGCGCCCCGTCATGATGTAACCCTTCTCACCTATCACAAGCGAGGAGCGCGCCCCGCCTCCGAGCAACTGACAGGTCTGCGTGTCATCGAATGGGCGGAGCCGCCGTTGCTGGGGCGTGCGGAAAGGCTCAACAGCATGTTGAAGCCGGGCTACGTGCCTTTCTACATGCGCGTGCGGAACTGGATCAGGCAAGCGATCCGGTCGGGGGAACGGTTTGATATCGGCCACCAGCCAACTCCGGTCGCCATGCGCTACCCGTCGCCGCTGGCGGGAACCGGAATTCCCTTCGTCATCGGTCCTGTCGGCGGAGGGCTGGAGACGCCGGCCGGCTTCTTAGCCGACGAGGAAACGATGCCGTGGTACATGAGGTTGCGGGAGATCGACGGTTTTCGCCGCCGCCACGATCCGCTTCTGCGTCGCACCTATTCCAGCGCGGACTGCGTGCTCGGCATTGCGGACTACGTGCGCGAGCAACTCGCGGACATTCCGCTGCGCCGCTTCGAGGTGATGAGTGAAACCGGACCGGACGAGGTGCCGCCGCCCATCGTGCGGCCCGGCAGGCAAGGTCCCTTGCGCCTGCTCTTTGTCGGGCGCCTGGTACGCACGAAGGGGCTGCGGGACATTCTCCGCGCGCTGACGCTTATTCCCGATGTTCCCTTCATCCTCGACGTTGTCGGCGCCGGTCCGGACCGTTCGGCATGCGAGGAGATCGTCGCCCGCCACGGGCTGGGCCAATGCGTCACGTTCCACGGGTGGCGTTCCAGGAGTGAGGTGGCCGAGTTCTACCGGGCTGCCGATGTCTTCGTGTTTCCGAGCTATCGGGAACCCGGCGGCAATGTCGTCTTCGAAGCGATGGGTTTCTCGCTGCCGCTGGTGGTCGTCAACAGGGGCGGGCCTGGCAGTGCTACCACCGATGCCTGCGCGATCAGGCTCTCCGTCACGACGCCGGAGGCGCTGGCCGCCGACATAGCAGCAGCGATCCGGCGCCTGGCCGCCGATCCCCGGCAGCGGCTGGCCATGGGCGCGGCGGCGCATGCGCATGTGACGGCCACGGCGCTATGGAATGCCAAGGTGGAGCGCATGGACCGGATCTATGCCGAGATACTTGCCGCCACGGACCGGTCGAGGATCAGCCTCAGCGCTGTGGCATGACGGCTGCGCGCAGGGCAGCGCGATGACCAGGGCCAAGAGGCGCCCGCAACGTTTCCCCAATGATTATGCTGAGCTTGAACAGCATGGTGGCAAGGGGACCGTGGAGTCGCCGGAAATAGCGTATGCGGTTGGCGGTCATCAGCGCGGACAGGAAAGCGTTGTCATGATATGCCCCGCCGATGTGAATGGCACGCGCATCCGGCGCATAGACTACACGGAACCCGTGCTGCCTCATCCTTTGGAGATAGTCGACTTCTTCGCTGTAGAGAAAGAAGCTCTCGTCCCATTCGCCGGCGATGCGGCGCGCGCGGGCCGAAACCGCCAGTATCGCGCCGGTCGCCCATTCGACGGTGCCGCCTTCCGCGTATAGCTTCGGATCGGCGACGATTTCTCCTGTACCCAGCAGTGCCGCCAGCCGCGTTCCAAGAAGGGCGTCGGTCCATGCGGAGCGAAGGGATGGTTCGCGGCGGAGCGAAAGGAGCATTTCGCCCGTTTCGGCAAGTGCCTTCGGCACGGCTACGCCTACCGCGGGATCGGACAGGGCGTCGCAGAGTATGCGCGCCGAACCCGGCAGCAAGCGGATGTCGGGGTTCAGGATGAGAAGGTTGGCGTCGTCACCGATCTTCGCCGCCGCCGCGTTTATGGCTGCGGCGTAACCGGCATTGCGGCCCATACGCAGGACTTCCGGCCGCATGTCGTGCGAGGCCGCAACAAGTGGCGAGTCGTCGCTGGAATCGTTGTCTACGACCACGATGCGGTATCGCTCGATGCCGCTCAGCCCATCCCGCAACGAATCCAGGAGGCCTGGCAGTACCTTTGCGCTTTCGTAAGTGACGATCACGACCCCCAGCATCGGCTCGGGGTCCGCAGGCCTTCCTCCTGGCAGGTCATCCTCGGCGGACTTTGCTGCAGCGCCGTTCTTCATCCCTGGCATCCCCTTCATACCGCGCAAAACTTCATCGCATCTGCCCTGCGCAGGAAAGATGACCTCAAGGGGTAGAGGGCCTAACCCGTCCCCGCGTGACACCCCCCTAGGGGAGCCTCCCATGCTGACGACTTAACCCATGGCGGTAAGCCGCGGGGCGGCCGGCATGCCCCTGGCAGAGGGGCTTTAAGCCTTTTTGGCGCGATGGAATGTCCCGGCTGAACTCGTACGATCTATCGGGAACGGAGCAACTGAAGTGAACCAAAAATCGGCATGCATATTGTCCATGAACCGGGTCGCACGGGCCGGCGAGCAATCCGGCCTTTCCGGCGGCAAGGGCATGCCTGGCGGCATAGGTGACAGGATGCGCGCCTTGCGCATGCTGTCTCCCGCGCTTCATTCCCGCATGGAACGCTTCATCGAACTCTCGAAGCAGGGCCTGCCGCGCATGTATGTCGAGGGCACCTTCGTCCACACGGTTCGCGCCGTGGACTCCCCTTCGGGCAGGAAGATGCGTCCTGAAGGCGACAATCTACGCTATACTGCGAAATGCGCCCTTGGCCTTGCCTGCGTGGACCTGGAAACGCAGGCCCTTGTCCTCGATGGGGGCACGGCTGCGCAACTTGCGCTTGCCACTATCCCGCGTGCCGAACGCGAGACCGACGACCCCGGCGCCGTCGCGCTCGCGGCATGGGCCGTGGCAGAGGCGGCAGGCCACTATGCCGAGACGCTGTTCAAGAAGCTGGAAGAGACATTCGACAGCAACGAGCCGCTCGCGACCGTCGACTGCGCCTGGACACTGATTGCAGCTCTTGCCGCGCTTCACCTCGCCGACACCGAACCGCTTGCTGGAAGGGCCAGGAACAGGCTGATGGCCGCGCAGGGCGCTTCGGGTCTCTTTCCGCACATGTTGCCGGCAAGTGCCGCAGGCAGGTTACGCGCCCATGTCGGCTCCTTTGCCGACCAGGTTTATTCGACATTGGGTCTGGCGCGCTATTCCGTGGCGACGGGCGACGCAGCCGCGCTGGACGCCGCCGACGCCTGTGGTGCGCGCATCTGCGCGCTGCAAGGACCCGAAGGGCAGTGGTGGTGGCACTACGATGCCCGCCACGGCACGGTCGTGGAAGGTTATCCGGTCTATAGCGTTCATCAGCACGGCATGGGGCCCATGGCGCTGCTCGACTTGCGGGAAGCCGGCGGCAGGGACCATCTGGAATCCGTCATACGCGGCCTGGAATGGATCGACCGCCATCCGGAGGTCTCCGGGTCGATGGTCGACGAGAATGAAAATGTGATCTGGCGCAAAGCTGGCAGACGCGAGTTGAAGAAGGTGGCGCGCGGGATTTCGGCCGCGACCACGGCCATCTATCCAGGCTTCACTCTTCCGGGCCTGGACACCATCTTCCCGCCGACCAGGCTGGACTATGAGTGCCGGCCCTACGAGCTAGGCTGGCTGCTTTATGCGTGGCTTTCGGGGGGAACCGTGCGCCGCCTGGAGCCTACGGGTTCCGGCAAGCCGGTTTAAGGGACCATGGCACGCAATCAAAGTCTCCTGTTTGGGTTCTATCTCGACGCGCTGCGCATGGACGAGGTGATCGAGCGCTGCCGCACGGCGATCCTGACACGGAGCCGGATGCTGATCGGCGTCGTCAACGCGGCCAAAGTGGTCAAAGTGCGGGGCGACCCACTGCTGCGCAATGCGCTGATGCAGTGCGACATGCTCCTGGCCGACGGCCAGTCCGTCGTCTGGGCAAGCAGGCTGCTGGGACGACCGCTGCCCGAGCGGGTCACCGGCATAGACCTTTTCGAGCATCTCCTGTCTCTCGCCGATCACGAGCACCGGTCCATCTTCCTGCTTGGCGCTACGCCCGAGGTGATGGCGAGATTGCGTGAGGAGCTTGCCGTCCGGTTTCCGAACCTGGTGGTGGCCGGTGCTCATCACGGCTATTTCAAGGACAGCGAAGCCTCAGCCATAGCGGACAATATCAGGCAAGTCGCCCCCGACATGCTCTTCGTCGGCATGACCTCGCCGAAGAAAGAAATGTTTCTTGCCCGCTTCGGCTCTTCGCTCGGCGTTCCGGTACTGCATGGCGTGGGCGGCTCCTTCGACATTCTGGCCGGCCTTACACATCGGGCGCCTGCGGCCTGGCAGCGCCTGGGCATGGAGTGGGCATACCGCGTGTTGCAGGAGCCGGGGCGGCTGTGGTGGCGCTATCTCGCCACCAACACTGCTTTTCTGCTTCTCACCGCCCGCGAATTTATCCGGCCAATGCGGGCCTATCGGCCGACCGGCATGGGCATGACGCGCGTGGCTCGCCAAGGCCACGGAAGATAGGGCCGCCGCAGAGGGGTTACTCAGGAGTCCGCTGTTCCGGCGGTCGGGGGGAACAAAATGGACAGGGTGTTTTGTGGCCGGGTGGCCATATTGGGTCTAGGCTATATAGGGCTGCCGACGGCGGTGGCGCTGGCTACGCGGGGTATCGAAGTGGTTGGCGTCGATGTCAAGC
>QGUU01000664.1 GCA_003242525.1 Pseudomonadota bacterium
CAAACGGGGGGGATATCCAAGACCCCGACCACTGTGGACAACCAGGCCCATGGCGTGGTCGCGGCACTGGCTGCGAGCGATTTCCCCGTGAAGGACATAGACCTTATCGTCCACGGCACCACCACCACGACGAACGCCGTACTGGAGCGGAGGCTGGCCCGGACCGGCATGATCACGACAGCCGGCTTTCGCGACGTGCTGGAACTCGGCCGGCGCACAAGGCCGCAGGCCTATGGCATGACCGGAATATTCGTCCCCGTTATCCCGCGCAATCTGAGGCTGGAAGTCGTCGAGCGCATCGAAGCTTCGGGCGCGGTTCGTACGCCGCTGGACGAAGACGGAATGCGGGGCGCCGTAAAGCGCCTGCTGGAGGCAGGCTGCGAATCACTGATCATTCATTTCCTGCATTCCTACGCCAACCCGACGCATGAGCGCCGTGCCGCCGAGATCGCGGCGGAACTCTGGCCGAACGATTACATCACCATGGGGCACGCGCTGCTTTCGGAAGCCCGCGAGTTCGAGCGCGGCGTCACCGCGGCAGTCAACGGCTCCGTACAGCCGATCCTGCAGCGCTATGTTGAGAGGCTTCGGTCGGAGCTGGCCAGCCTGGGCTATCGCCGTGACTTTCTCATGATGAACGGCAATGGCGGCATGATCTCCGCGCGGTTCGTCACCCGCGAGGCAGCAAAAACCGTGATGTCCGGCCCGGCTTCAGGCGTGATCGCAGCCGCATATACGGGCCGACGCGCCGGCTACGGCAACCTTGTAACCTACGATATGGGCGGCACCTCGACTGACGTGGCGCTCATCCGCAATGCCGAGCCGGCCGTCTCCAACGAGATAGAGATCGAATATGCCATGCCCATCCATGTGCCGATGGTGGCCGTGCATACGGTCGGCGCGGGCGGCGGCTCCATTGCCCGGGTGGACGCCGGGGGGCTGATACAGGTGGGGCCGCAGAGCGCGGGCGCCGATCCGGGGCCGATCTGCTACGGACGCGGCGGTACGGACCCGACCATCACCGATGCCAATCTTGTGCTGGGGCGGCTGACGCCGAAGAAACTACTTGCCGTGGACAATCCCGTAACGGCCGAGGGCGTCGCCTGCACGTTTGAGGAGCGGATCGGGCGCGCGACCGGGATGAGCGGCATCCAGGCGGCCGGCGCGGTGCTGAAGCTTGCCAACATGAAGATGGCAGGCGCGATCCGGATGGTTTCCGTGGCGCGCGGCCACGACCCGCGCGACTTCACCCTTTTCGCCTTCGGCGGCGCAGGCCCGCTGCATGCCTCGGCACTTGCCCGCGAGCTCGGGCTGCCGCGCGTGCTGGTTCCCGCGCGCCCCGGAATAACCAATGCGCTCGGCTGCGTGGTGGCCGACCTGCGGCACGATTTCGTCAACACGCTGAACCAGCCAGTCGCAAGCCTGGATACGGAGAAGGTCCGAGCGGTGTTCGATGCCCATATTGCCGAAGGCAAGGCGCTGATTGCGCAGGAGGCGGTCCGGCCGGAGGAGATTCGCATCAGCCATTCCGCGGACATGCAGTTCGTGGGCCAGACGCACATCATCAACGTGCCGCTGCCGTCGGCCGATGTCGACCGAGCGACTGTGCAGACACTGTTCGAGAGGGCCTATTTCGCCC
>QGUU01000665.1 GCA_003242525.1 Pseudomonadota bacterium
CCACCGCACAACAAGCACATATCAGATCAAAATCGCAACTGTAATGCTAGGCCGTGTGGACGGATTGCCGCAAGGATAGTGGAAAGGATTCCTCTGCCGTGAATTGTCTGATTCATGGGGAGCCGACTGATTTGGAGGTCGGCGATGTCCACGAAGATGACAGAGAAGGATTGGGAATTGGCGCTGGAGGTGTTCCGGGCCTCACTGTGGACGGTTTTTCCAGCAAGGGATGAAGCGGAACCGGGCGCTTCTGCGAGGACTTCATCATTCGGCATGACGTTTCTCCGATTTCCGGGCCGGCCGGCGTTGTCGGAAACCGGAATAGAATATTGCCGCGTAATTGATAATAACGGCCGTTATCGTTACTATTATTCCATGATGGAACAAATGGGCATCGACAGGCTGACAGGGCTGATGGCCTTTTCGCGCGCGGCTTCCCTCGGCAGCTACACGGCGGCAGCGCGCGCTCTGGCGATCTCACCCTCAGCCGTCAGCAAGAGCATTCAGCGGCTTGAGGAACGGCTTGGTTTCAAGCTCTTCGCCCGCACCACGCGTTCGCTGACCTTGACGCCCGAGGGGCGGATTCTGCACGACCGGGCGATCCGGTTGTTGCACGAGGCCGAGGAAATAGAGCAGGCGGCGGCGGCCGTGCGCGGCGAGCCTTCGGGCGCCGTCAAGGTCGCGGCCCCTGTTTCCGTCGCGTTGCACATCCTTGCACCAAAGTTGGCGCTGTTTCGCGAACGCTTCCCCAAAGTCGCGGTCGACCTGCGCGTCAGCGATACGATGAGCGACCTCATCGATGAAGGTATCGATGTAGCGATCCGGATCGGTGCCCTGGAAGATTCCCGCCTTATCGCGCGCCGACTGGGACCGAACAAAGCCGGTGCGTTCGCTTCGCCCGCCTATCTGGCGAAACGCGGCATCCCTCGCCGGATCGAAGATCTCGAGGGGCATGACTGCGTCAATGTCCGGCACTACAATTCGGGACAGTTGTTGCGCTGGCCGTTTCGGGTGGGAAACCGAACGGTGGAAATTCTGCCCACTGCCGGCATCGTCGTCGACAACACTGAAGCCGTAACCGGCGCGGTCGCCGGTGGGGCTGGGGTTGGCCTTTCGCCGACCTATGTTGCCGCGCCATATGTCGTGCGAGGCGAACTCGTGCCGGTTCTGACGGAGTATTGGGCGGATCGGCACAGCATCACCGCTCTCTGGTCGGAAAGCCGCCGAGGCAATCCGAACGTAAAGGCCTTCGTCGCCTTTTTGCGGGAACTCTTTACGGATCCCACGCCATGGGATCAGATTGCCATGAAAAAACACTCTCCTGCAGAACAACCTGAAGCTCTGCGGTAATGGCGGCTTCAGGGCAGTTTCCGACCAAGGCGAGTCTTCGCGGCCGCTCACATCGGGATACAGCTTTAGGAAATCGGAGAGGTGAGGTTCCAGCAATGCGTTGGCTGCCGGTGGCGCAACCGTCAGACGCAAGAGCCCTGCAATCCTGCCGCTGAACTCATATGCTGCTTCGAGGGCGCCGACAACTCGTCGAGAAGCGGGCGCAAGCGCGAAAAGAGTACCGGGCATCCAGTCGGCCAACTAAGGATCAGTACCACCGGATACGACCTCGTGAAGGGGCTGCATC
>QGUU01000666.1 GCA_003242525.1 Pseudomonadota bacterium
TGGCCAAAATGCAACTTCCGTTCGGCGATGGCGGTTTTTCAAGCGCCTTCTTGGGGAATAGGTTAACGGTAGACCAGCGGACTCTGACTCCGTTAGTCCTGGTTCGAATCCAGGTTCCCCAGCCACCTCGCTCCTTAGCTTTTTCGCCGCCTTCTGTTCGTTCGTCGCTACGGGTCTCGAAATTGCGACGGCAAACTGGTGAAATCGGTGCCCTTGTCAGGCGGCCAACCCACCGGTCTCAGGCAACGCGTTGCCCTTTGGCGCGGAACTGGAGGCACACGGTTCCCTACCCTGCCGCCTGGCGCTCCATAGCCAACTCGGCCTCCAGGCTTTCGACGTCCCTGAAGATAGACGCGACGGCGAGCGTTCGTCCGTTGCGCTTGTAGCGGAGAAGGCAGTCCCTGGCGGAAATGTCGCCGTCGATCTCTATCGTATCCCACTGCTGCGCATGGCCGACATAGTTGATCGAGACATCGTAATGCTGGCTCCAGAAGAACGGGACATCGACGTGCTGCTCCATTCGGCCAAGCATGTTGAGAGCGGCAGTTTGCCCCTGCCTCTCCGCAACTACCCAATGCTCCACCCGGATGTTTTCGCCCGTATGAGGATCGGGCCAGCGGGCAATGTCGCCGGCCGCGAAGATCCCCGGCGCGCTTGTCTCCAGATAGGCGTTCACGACCACCCCCCGGTCGAGCTTCAACCCAGCGCTTTCAGCAAGCTCCGTCCGCGGGCGCACGCCGATGCCGGCGATGACCAGATCCGCCGCCAATGTATCGCCGCCTTCAAGCTTAACGGTAGTTGCGTGGATGCTGCCTGCCTTGTCTTCCAGGTGAAAGACAACGCCGTTTTCCTCATGCAGCCGGCGGATGAAGTCGCCCATCTGGGGTCCCAGTATCCGCTCCATCGGTTGCCTTTCCGGTGCAACGACATGGACATCGATGCCGCGGGCGCGGAGCGCGGCCGCAACCTCCAGGCCGATGAAGCTGGCGCCCAGCACGACCGCGTGGCGGGCGCCCGCAGCGCTTGCAAGAATCGCGTTGCAGTCGGCGATCGAACGCAGCGTATGAACATGCTTCTGGTCGGCGCCGGGAATGCTCAGGCGAACCGGCTCGGCTCCGGTTGCGAGCAGCAGCCTGTCATAGGCAACGCTGCTTCCATCCGACAGCATCACCTCCCGCGCAGATGCGTCGATACCGGTGGCCGCCACGCCGAGACGCAGGTCGATGCCGTTCTTCGCGTAGAAGCCTTCCTCGCGTAATGGAAGCCAGTCGTCTGGCGCATTGCCGGCGAGATAGTCCTTGGAGAGATTTGGCCGGTCGACGGGCGGAGCCTTGTCGTCACTAAGCATGACGATGCTGCCTTGATAATGCTCGCGGCGTAATTTCTCGGCGGCCGCAAACCCGGCCGCGCCGCCACCGACAATGACGATTTTGCCGGGAGCCTCGAAAGGCCGTTCGTTACGCCGCGCTGGCGCTGCGCGTTTGAGTTTCCCGCGCACGAATATCCTGCCGTCGCGCTGTTCCACCGACCAGCACGACAACGGACTGAAGGCTGGTGCGCGCAGGGCTTCTCCCGTGCGCAAGTCGAAGCAGGCGTGATGCCACGGGCAACGGACGGTGTTGTCGACCACGAGGCC
>QGUU01000179.1 GCA_003242525.1 Pseudomonadota bacterium
CGAATACAATTCCATAGACTGGAGCGAACTGGCTTCCGACAAGCGTATCGTCGGCTTCATCAACAAGGCTTCCGATGGGCTGGCACCGCCCTATTCCTGCTCAGGCGACGAGACGGAGGTGCGGCTCTGCAAGGCGCTCTGGAAACGCCATGCCGTCGCGCGCGAACTCTTCCAGACACGCAAGGCCATCGCCAAGGCACTGGGGTTGAAATGGGGCGCCTATCATCTCGGCAGGCCCGGAAATCCGATCGAGCAGGCCAACAATTTCGTGGATTTTGCCAAGCCGGGACCCGACGACCTGGTGGCGCTCGACATAGAGGACAACGATCCCGCCAGGTGGATGTCGCTCGAGGATGCGGAGGAATTCGTCCGCCACCTGCATCGCCGCATTGGCCGCTTTCCGCTGCTCTACACCAACGAAAACACCGCACGTCACATCGCGGAGAACCGGGACCGCTACAAGCTGCTGTCTCGCTTGCCGCTCTGGTATGCCCGCTACCGGCCGGAAATCGGTGACCATTTCCCCAAAGGCAACTGGCGCTCCTACACGCTCTGGCAATTCGCCACGCATGCGAATTGCGGACCGCGCGATTGTCCCTATCGCGTTCCGGGCACGCCGATGGACATAGATGTCAACGTGGCAGCCATGAGCGCCGAGGAGTTGCGGGCGGCCTGGCCGTTTGGCGGGTTGGTGGACGTGCCGCCTGACTTCCTGGCGAGCGTGCCGATTCCGGTGAGCCGCGAACACGCGCTCAGGGGCGAGGTGACGATCGCCTATGCCGATGTGACGCCGCCGCCCACCCTGGAGGAGATCACCGCCGCTCTGGCCAAGAGCTGGCGCAGCTTCGTCGCGGCTTTCCGGCTGCCCGAACCGGGCGACAACCCATATCGCGAAGGCATGGCCGAATTTGCCTATGCAAGGGCTGAGGCAAGAAGAGCGATGCAGATGGCGCAAGCGGACCCGGCCATTGATCCCGTCGCAACGGGCGCGACGGCGAAACCCGCCGAACCTGCGTTCAAGCGCCCCTCTCGCGCGCAACCGCACGCCAGCCAATGTCGCGCCGGAAAAAACCTTGCGGCCAGTCAATGCGGGCTATCGCCCCGTAAGCCTTCGCCTGCGCAGCAGCGACGGAAGGGCCCATAGCCGTTACATTCAGCACCCTTCCGCCATTGGCAACCAGTGCGTCGCCGCTGAGCGCCGTGCCGGCGTGAAAGATTTTCACTCCCTCGGCTTGCGCATCTTCAATACCGCGAATGACGGAACCTTTCTGCGCCGCTCCAGGATAGCCGGGAGCGGCCATCACCACCGTCAGCGCAGCCTCGTCGCGCCAGCGCGCCGACATGTGGGCCAACTGGCTGTCGACGGCTGCGTTCAGCAACACAAGCAGGTCGTCCTTCAGCAGCATCATCAACACCTGACATTCGGGATCGCCGAAGCGGACATTGTATTCGATCAGCTTCGGACCCTGAGGCGTAATCATGAGCCCTGCGAACAGAACGCCAGAGAACGGCGTGCCCCTTGCCGCCATTCCCTTCATAGTAGGTTCCACGATCTCGCGCATCGTGCGCTCCACCATCTGGGGCGTCATGACCGGGGCAGGCGAATAGGCGCCCATGCCACCCGTATTGGGGCCCGTATCGCCGTCGCCGACCCGCTTGTGGTCCTGCGCGCTTCCAAAAGGCAGCGCCGTCGTTCCATCGCAAAGGCAGAAGAAGCTCACCTCCTCGCCCTCCAGGAATTCCTCGACAACGACTTCCCCGCCGGTTTCACTCAGGCAGGCGTCTATCGCAGCAAGCGCCTCTTCCAGGGACGCAGCAACCGTCACACCCTTGCCAGCGGCCAGTCCGTCCGCCTTGACGACGATTGGAACGCCCTTCTCCTTGACATAGGCTTTGGCCGACTGCGCATCCGAGAACCTTCGATAGGCAGCCGTCGGAATACCGTATTCGGCGCAGAGATCCTTGGTGAAGCCCTTCGACCCCTCAAGCTGCGCAGCCTGCCGGGAGGGACCAAAAACGCGGATGCCGGCAGCGCGAAGATCGTCAGCAAGGCCTGCGACCAGAGGCGCTTCAGGTCCGACCACGACCAGCTCAACCATCTTCTCCCGGCAGAACGCGGCAACAGACGCGTGGTCCGCCACATCCAGTTCCACGATCGTGGCATGCTGTGCGATGCCTGGATTGGCCGGCGCTGCATAGAGCGTGTCCAGCAGGGGCGACGCGGCCAGTTTCCAGGCCAGTGCATGTTCGCGGCCCCCGGAGCCGAGCAGAAGAACGTTCATGAAGGCCTCGTATGGCTTGCCTCAGCACCCGCTAGGCGAGCGGTCGGGCCGGGTCAAGCCTGAAGCTACCTGTCTTGCAATCCTCAACACTTGACGCATTCCGCTTCCCCTGCCACTCCACAACACATGGAAACAATCCAGTCACGCGAAGCCCGGGGCCGCGTCGCAGATGCGCCAAGCGGGCATTGGGTCTACAAGGTTTTTCCGCGCGCGATATGGCCCTACGCCCAGCTCGCCCGCTGGGACAGGCCGATCGGCTGGGAATTGCTGCTATGGCCCTGCTGGTGGTCTGCCGCGATGGCGGCGAGTGCCTATGCAAGGCCCGGTGATTCGCTCGCCTCATTGCTGCCTTCGCCCTGGACGCTGGTGCTGTTTCTCATTGGCGCCATAGCCATGCGCGGCGCGGGCTGCACCTATAACGATCTGGTGGACGAGGACATTGACAGCCGCGTCGAGCGCACCCGCTCCCGCCCCCTGCCTTCCGGCCAGATAAGCCGCCGGCGAACCTGGGCCTTCCTCGTCGCGCAGGCGCTGGTGGGGCTAGTCGTGCTCCTGCAGTTCAACGGTTTCACCGTTGGCCTCGGCATCGCATCGCTCGGCGTTGTGGCGGTCTATCCGTTCATGAAACGGGTGACCGACTGGCCACAGCTCGTGCTGGGCCTTGCCTTTTCCTGGGGTGCGCTGATGGGATGGGCGGCCGAGTTCGGCGACATAGACGGCCCGGCCGTGCTGCTCTATGCCGGCTCTATCCTGTGGGTGATCGGTTACGACACGATCTATGCGCATCAGGACAAGGAGGACGACGCCATTGTGGGCGTACGTTCCACCGCCCGCCTGTTCGGCGAGAGGACGAAACCCTGGCTCGTCGGCCTCTATGGCGGAGCGCTGATGTGCTTTGCGCTGGCCTTCGCTGCGGCGCAGGTTCCCCTTGTCGCCCTGGCGGGGCTGATGGCGGCCGGCGTTCACATGGCGCGCCAGATCATGACGCTGGACATCGACAATCCGGACCAATGCCTGACATTGTTCAAGTCGAACAACATGGTTGGCTGGCTGGTCTTCGCCGGCCTCGCCGGCGGCGCTGCCTGGATCGCCCTCAAGCCCCTGGTTTGACGGCAACTGTCCGCGTTCCGTCGCGGGAGCGTGGAGACGCAACCTTCAGGCCCGAGCGATGATCTCCTCGCCGTCGATGACGAGCCTGAGTCCGAGATCGCCGACATGGCGGCGTGCAAGGAAGCGGGCGCGCCGGCGTATCGAGGAGCGCCCCTTGCGGCGTTCGATCGCCGGGCCGGTCCTGATCCCCAGGCCGAGGGATTCCTCGAGCGTGCGGGCAACCCCGTCTGCCTCGAACAGCAGCATGGGCAAGCGGTACGCGTCGGCCCACGCGCGCCAATCGGCCGCGATGTCGTCCAGATCGTCCGCCACCAGCAGCGGCACGCAAAGCCTGGGATCGGTGTGGTGAAGCTCCAGCGTCACCGTTACGTTGCCCTCGTCATCCTCGATGGCGCGGGCGGCCACACCGCGAAAGACATTCGCCGGCAGGGCGATGAGCGCCGGCAAGCCGCTCATTTCCAGTTTTCGGCGTATGACGACGCCGCGCCGGTCGACGGTGAAGGTCACGTCGCCGAAATCGTCGCTGGTGGCGTAGCTTACCATCTGCGGCAGGCGGAAAGGGTCGAGGCGCATGTTGCGCCCCGCCCAGACTGGCTTCAGTCCGGTATTCATCGATGGCTTCCCTGTCTCTCCTGAGAGCCGGTTTTCCGGTCTTCCCGGGCCGGTTGTTCCGGCCTTGTTGAGTGAGACAGTAGTGGAGCGCCCTTACCGCCGCGCTTAAGAAAGTCGGTTAAATTTTGCTGATATGTCGAATGGTTAGCCAAATCCCACCGGATGCGCCGAGGCGCAAGATTCAGATAACCTTGCCTGGATTCATGATGCCGGCAGGATCGAACGCAGCCTTCACCCGCCTCATCAGATCAATGGCGATGGGAGGCGCGGTGGCAATCAGTTCGTCGCGCTTCAGTTGCCCTATTCCATGTTCCGCCGAGATCGACCCGTTCAACGATCGCACCACGTCATGAACCGCCTTGTTCATGGGCCTGTAAAGGGCCAGGAATGCTGCGTCGTCCCCATCTTCGGGGCGCGAAACATTATAGTGCAGGTTGCCGTCGCCCATATGGCCGAAACAAACCGGGCGAGCACCTGGACTGACGCTCTCCACCGCCCGCGCCGCCTTCTCGATGAAAACGGGAATCGACGCGATAGGCACGGAAATGTCGTGCTTGATAGACGCGCCCTCTGCCTTCTGCGATTCAGGCAGGACCTCGCGGAAATGCCAGAATGCCTCCTGCTGCGCGAGGCTGGAGGCAATCACGGCTTCGTCGATGATCTTTTCCTCAAGCGCGGCCGACAGGATGTCCTCGATCAATCCGCGCGCATCCTCGGCTGAACGCCCTGAGGAAATTTCCATCAGCACGTACCAAGGCCAATCGTCCGCCAGCAGCCTGCTGACACCGGCTGCATGGCGCAATGTGAATTGGTATGGTCTTTCACCGATCAGTTCGAAGGCGGTCAGTGCAGCGCCGGCCCGGCCTATGGCGAGCGAGAAGAAAGCCAGTGCCGCCTCGGCCGAACGCATGCCGACAAAGGCGACTTCGATGCCCTTCGGTTTCGGGAAAAGCTTCATCACCGCAGCCGTGATGACACCGAGCGTGCCTTCGGCGCCGATAAACAGATTCTTCAGGTCGTAGCCGGTGTTGTCTTTCTTGAGCTTGCGCAGGTCGTCGAACACCTCGCCGGTGGGCAGAACCACCTCCACGCCAAGGCAGAGCTCGCGCGCATTGCCGTAAGCCAGCACCCCAGTGCCACCAGCATTTGAGGAAAGATTACCGCCGATCTGGCAGGAACCTTGCGCCGCGAGTGAAAGCGGAAAGAGCCGATCGACCGCGTCAGCTGCCTCCTGCAGCGTTTGCAGTATGACGCCAGTCTCGACCGTTGCTGTGTTGGACAACACGTCAATCTCGCGAATGCGGTTTAGCCTGGACAGGGAAAGCACGATCTGGCGTCCCGAGGCATCCGGCACCTGGGCGCCGACAAGGCCGGTATTTCCGCTTTGCGGCACAACCGGCGTGCGGGTTTCACTGGCAAGACGCATGATGCGCGAAACTTCGTCCACCGTTCCGGGCCTCAGCACCAGCGACGTGCGGCCGGGCCACAAACCGCGTCTTTCCGCGAGATAGGGTGCAATGTCGGCCTGGTCAGTGAGCGCGTAGCGCTCACCCACAATGGCGGCGAAGCGGGCAATGAGCGCGGGGGTGAGCGTCTCGGAGGCAGAGTCCATGGACCGAAACTAGTCGGGCGCGGGCAGCTTGTCACGCGGGGCTGCCGCACGGGTCAGGCGATCGTTGATCGCTTCGCCCAGCCCGTCGACCGGCACCGGCTCGACCGCGATGCTGGACGCACCGCT
>QGUU01000180.1 GCA_003242525.1 Pseudomonadota bacterium
TCAAGTCAATCAAAGGCCCCGGCTGCAATTTGGCAAAGCGCTGTCGATCAAATAGTCTTGGCCCCGGAGTGGACCATGGATAGCGCATGAGCGAAACCTCATCCGAGGACAGGCATTCCCGATCGGTGGACTCCCGCGGAGTGCCGCTGGCACGTGGGCTGACAGCCAAGCTGATCCTGCTCACGATTGTCTTCGTGCTGCTGGCAGAAGTTCTGATCTTCCTCCCCTTTATTGCCAGCTACCGGCTGAGCTGGCTGCAGGAGCGGCTCGGCACCGCCGCGGCCGTTTCCGTCGTACTCATCCAGGGTGACCCGCAAAGCCTGTCGCGTGCCGCGCAGGACGACGTGCTGGCGGCGCTCGGGGCGAAGGCGATCGCGGTGCGGGACGGCGGTGTTTCCCGGCTTCTGGTGGTGGCGGATATGCCGCCTGCGGTGGATGAACATGTCAGCGTGGCAAGCATGGGGATGGGCGAGGAAATGCTCGGCGCGCTCAACACCCTCCTGTTCGGCGGTCACAGGATGCTGCGCATCTATGGACCCGTCGGCGAAAGCGACATGGAATTCGAACTTATAATGCCGGACCGGGAGCTACGCGCCGCCATGCTCAGCTACTCCCGCACCGTCACCGTGGTCTCCCTGCTCATCTCCCTGTTCAGCGCGGCCCTGGTCTATGTTGCCATCGACCGGATCATGATCAGGCCGATCCGCAACATGACGCGTTCCATGCTGGCCTTTTCGCGGGCGCCAGACGATCCGAACCGGATCATCCGCCCCTCGGATCGCGCCGACGAGATCGGCGTTGCCCAACGGGAACTGGCCCAGATGCAGGAGCGGCTGCAGAAGATGCTGGCCGAACAGAAGCATCTGGCAGATCTGGGCCTGGCGGTTTCGAAGATAAATCACGACATGCGCAACATACTGGCCTCCGCCCAGCTGATGTCGGATCGCTTGCGCCTGGTAAAGGATCCGACCGTGCAGGCCTTCGCGCCCAAGCTGCTGCGGGCACTCGACCGGGCGGTTGCCTATACCGAGGGCGTACTTGCCTATGGCCGCACGCAGGAGCCGCCGCCGACACGCAGGCGGCTGAGGCTCCGGCAGCTGGTGGAGGAGGTGTATGGCCTGCTTGACAGCGAAAGCGGCGTGGAATTCGTCAATGATGTCGATGCCGGTCTCGAGGTTGACGCCGACGCCGACCAGCTGTTCCGGATACTTTCGAACCTTGCCCGCAACGCGGTGCAGGCCATGTCCGGCGAAAGGGAAAGCGCGCTTGTACGCCGTCTCACCATTTCCGCGGAGCGCACGGGAAGCGTCAGCCGCATTCTTGTCAGCGATACAGGACCCGGCCTGCCGCCAAAGGCGAGGGAAAACCTCTTCGCCGCCTTCCGCGGTTCGGCCCGCAGCGGCGGGACCGGACTCGGGCTTGCAATCGCGCAGGAATTGGCCCGCGCGCACGGAGGCGCTGTCGAACTGGTGGAAAGCGGAAGCGGGCGCACGACCTTCGCAGTGACCATTCCCGACGAGCCGTTGCGCCTTGACCGCGCCCGGGACGGCCTGCGCCGCCGCGCATAGACGGTGCCGGCCTTTGCGACGCCGCTGGAGTCGACCAGGCCAAAGGCGGACCCTCGCTGGACATTGGAAGCGGTGGCGCAACCCGGCAGCCGAAAATCGACAAAACTTTTGCTGCAATCGTTCTTGCTTTTCGACATTTCAGTCGTTAGGTAGCACGTCGACCGCGACCGGCCCCTCGGCCGGACCGTTGGTTCCGTGCCAGACGGCCGGCAGGCGCCCGTAGCTCAGCTGGATAGAGCACCAGACTACGAATCTGGGGGTCAGAGGTTCGAATCCTTTCGGGCGCGCCATTTGTGAACAAAACTGGGCGCTCCAGTCGCAATCGCTCCGCTCATCACCGCGTGCTGTAGAACCTCACGCCGTCCTTGGGCGCCATCCGAAACGGGCACTCGATGGATCCTCGGAGGGCACGTCCCAAGGCAAGTATCACCCTGACTTCGTGCCTGCTAAGTGGCTCCATTACCAAGCTGCAGCGGCGTGTGCTCACGGTGTCACCCAGCAGGCGTCTGACGCGGCCTTTATCGTCGGCAGCGCGCGGCGGGACCATCCGCCTGGATACCGCCGCACTCCATTGCATGGAGGCCCACTGGAATGGAGCGCCGGCCTCTGAGATAGGTGACGAGATTTACCCTTCTGTTTCGATCCATCTTGCCAAAAGGTACGGCACAGCTATTGCTTTGCCCGACATGTACGAGAAGATTTCAGATCAGCTGATCTCGACAGAACGCTTCCTGCAACGACTAGCGAAGCACGCCCTTTACGTGCTTGGGATCTTGGCCCTCTCGATCCTGATAGGTGCGGCCGGCTTTATGATCTTTGAGGGATATGGCCTGGAAGATGCGATACTGCATTCCATCCATATCCTTTCCGGGCTGGGGCTTATCGAGATTCCCGGCAGCTATGCCGGACGCCTCTTTGCAGCATTGTTCGGACTTTATGCAAGCCTGTTCTTCCTTGCCGCATTCAGCGTGATTTCCGCCCCTGTCATCCACCGTATCCTGCACAAGCTACATCTGGAAAATGACGATTGACTGGAGACCGACGATGCGACGCCTTCTCTTTTCCGCCGGCATTGTTCCCTTCATGCTCTCCGCCGCCCTGGCACAGAGCGATCCCGCCGCAGATTTACAAAAGGCTGACAAGGCACTGAACGAAACCTTCCGGCAGATCGAACATCGATTGGCGCAGGATCCGGCAGGCAAGGAACGGCTTATCAAGGCCCAACGGGCCTGGATCGAATTCCGCGATGCCGAATGCACCTTCCAGTCGAGCGGCGAGGATGGCGGATCGGCAGCACCGATGGTTGCAGCGGCCTGCAAGGCAAACCTGACCGAAGATCGAACCAGGCAACTGGAAAATTACCTCAACTGCGAGGAAACCGATCTGGCGTGTCCGGTGCCGGCTCAGTAGCGAGCCCGCAGCCTCATGACCGAACCACTTCTCATCGCCATTGACGGCCCTGCGGGCGCGGGCAAGGGCACGCTGGCGCGGCGCCTGGCGGACTATTACCACCTGCCGCATCTCGACACCGGGCTTACCTATCGCGCCGTCGCGCACATGCTGATCTCCAGGGGCTGGCCGCTGGGCGATGTGCCGCACGCAGTCGAGGCGGCGCGCCTGGTGGACCTGACAAGGCTCGATCGCACGGTGCTGTCGGCGCATGCCATCGGCGAGGCGGCGTCCCGGGTTGCCGTTATTCCCGAGGTGCGGAAGATACTGGTAGAAAAGCAGCGCGCCTTTGCTGCGCAGCCTTCGGGGGCTGTTCTGGACGGGCGCGACATTGGCACGGTCGTCTGCCCCGATGCGCCGGTAAAGCTCTATGTCACCGCCAGCGCGGAAGTGCGGGCGCGGCGCCGGTTGGCCGAGATCGAGGCCAATGACGGGGCCGGCGATTTCGCCACCATCCTGGCCGATATCCAGCGCCGTGACGATCGCGACATGGGCCGCCCAGACTCCCCGTTGAAGCCGGCGGCCGGCGCGCACTTGCTCGATACGAGCGAAATGGATATAGAAGCCGCGTTCCAGGCGGCGCGGACCATCGTCGAAGATGTTCTGGCCAAGCGGAACAAGGCCTGATCGGTTTTTTTGCCTGATGCCGTTGGTGACGGTTGGCAGAATAGCCATATCAGGTGAAAACCCGCCTGCCCGCATTCTCGAATGATGCGCCGGATTGGCCGTTTGAACGGCCCAGGGCTTTCTGAAAAGCCCGGAATGCCCGGCAGGTGAACGCAACACCAACCCACGGCGCGCCCCTAGGCGGGGCATTTCAGGAGAACATATGTCAGTAGCCAATCCTACTCGCGAAGATTTCGCGAGCATGCTCGAAGAATCCTTCTCGGACGGTCATTCGGGCGAAGGCCAGGTCGTGCGCGGTGTCGTTACCGCCATCGAGAAGGACATGGCCATTATCGACGTCGGCCTCAAGGTGGAAGGCCGTGTCCCGCTGAAGGAATTCGGCGCCAAGGGCAAGGACGCCAAGGATGGCGGCCTCAAGGTGGGCGATACGGTCGAAGTCTATGTCGAGCGCATCGAGAACGCCCTGGGCGAAGCCATGCTCAGCCGCGAGAAGGCTCGCCGCGAGGAGAGCTGGGTGCGCCTCGAGGAGAAGTTCAACAAGGGCGAGCGCGTAGAAGGCATCATCTTCAATCAGGTCAAGGGCGGCTTCACGGTCGATCTCGACGGCGCAGTGGCCTTCCTGCCGCGCAGCCAGGTGGACATTCGGCCGATCCGCGATGTCACCCCGCTCATGCACAATCCGCAGCCCTTCGAGATCCTCAAGATGGATCGCCGTCGCGGCAACATCGTGGTTTCGCGCCGCACCGTGCTGGAAGAGAGCCGCGCCGAGCAGCGCTCGGAGATCGTGCAGAACCTCGAAGAGGGCCAGGTTGTCGAGGGCGTGGTCAAGAACATCACCGATTACGGCGCGTTCGTCGACCTCGGCGGCATTGATGGCCTGCTGCACGTCACCGACATGGCATGGCGTCGCGTCAACCATCCGACCGAAATCCTCAATATCGGCCAGACGGTGAAGGTGCAGATCATCCGCATCAACCAGGAGACGCACCGCATCTCGCTTGGCATGAAGCAGTTGGAGAGCGATCCCTGGAACGATATCGGGACCAAGTTCCCGATCGGCAAGAAGATCCGTGGCACCGTCACGAATATCACCGACTACGGCGCGTTCGTGGAACTGGAGCCGGGCATCGAAGGGCTCATCCACGTTTCGGAGATGTCGTGGACCAAGAAGAACGTTCACCCCGGCAAGATCCTGTCGACGACGCAGGAAGTCGACGTGGTCGTGCTCGAGGTCGATCCGTCGAAGCGCCGCATCTCGCTCGGCCTCAAGCAGACGCTGGAGAACCCGTGGGAAGCTTTCGCCCGCGATCACCCGGTCGGCTCGACCGTGGAGGGCGAGGTCAAGAACAAGACCGAGTTCGGCCTGTTCATCGGCCTCGAGGGCGACGTGGACGGCATGGTCCATCTCTCCGACCTGGACTGGAACCGCCCCGGCGAACTGGCCATCGAGGACTACCAGAAGGGACAGATGGTCAAGGCACAGGTGCTCGACGTGGACGTGGAGAAGGAGCGCATCTCGCTCGGCATCAAGCAGCTTGAGCGCGACGCGGCCGGCGACGCCGCCGCTTCCGGCGAACTGCGCAAGAATGCCGTGGTGACCTGCGAGGTTACCGGCGTCAAGGACGGTGGCATCGAGGTTCGCCTGGTGGAGAGCGGACTCGAGACGTTCATCAAGCGCTCCGACCTTTCGCGCGACCGCGACGAGCAGCGCCCCGAGCGTTTCGCCATCGGCCAGAAGGTCGATGCGCGCGTCACCGCCTTCGACAAGAAGACCCGCAAGGTCACCGTGTCGATCAAGGCGCTGGAGATCGCAGAGGAGAAGGAAGCCGTCGCGCAGTATGGCTCTACCGACTCCGGCGCATCGCTGGGCGATATTCTGGGCGCTGCGCTCAAGAAGCAGGGCGGCAACTAAGCGCGCGCGCCATGGCCCCGGCGTTCCGCTGGCGGCTACGGAAAACACGAAACCCGCCGGATCGCTCCGGCGGGTTTTTCATTGCGCCGGCCACTGTTCGCTGCCCTGTCCAGCGGGCCCCGGCAAGCATTCGGGTCTCAGCTCTTGGCGCCTTTACCCCTGCCCCTCTACTTGT
>QGUU01000181.1 GCA_003242525.1 Pseudomonadota bacterium
TCGATGAAGGTGATCTTCTGACCATCCTTCTCGACCTGGTAGGCGCCGATATGCTGGGTGATTCCGCCCGCCTCGCCCGACTGGACATTGGCATGGCGGATGGCGTCGAGCAGCGAGGTCTTGCCGTGGTCGACATGGCCCATGATGGTGACGACCGGCGGGCGGCCGACCAGATCCTCTTCGCGATCGGGAATGTTGAAAAGACCCTCTTCGATGTCGGCCTCGGCAACACGCTTGACGGTGTGGCCGAATTCCGTTGCGACCAGTTCGGCCGTATCGGCGTCGATGACGTCGCCGGGCTTCATCATCTGCCCCTGCTTCATGAAGAACTTGACGACATCGACCGCGCGTTCCGACATGCGCTGGGCCAGTTCCTGGATGGTGATCGTCTCCGGAATGGTGACTTCGCGCATGACCTTCTCGCGGGGCTCGCTGTGCATCGCCCGCTTGAACTTCTCCTGCCGCCGGCGCATCGAGGCGATCGAGCGCGCGCGGGCATCGCCGTCCTCGGCAGAAAGCGCGGAAGTGAGCGTCAGCTTGCCACGGCGCCGGTCCGCCTCGCCACGCGGACGCACGGGACGGGCCACTTCCGGAGCCGCGACGCGACGCGCCGGAGCCGGAGCGCCACGGCCGCGAGCCGGAGCCTCTTCCTCGTCGTCAGCAGCGACATCCGCCGTCTGGGGAGCGCGCCTGCGCGCCTCTTCCTCGGCACGGCGGCGGGCCTCCGCCTCCTTCTGCAGGCGTGCCTCTTCCTCGGCCTGACGGCGCGCGGATTCCTCACGCTCGCGCCGGCGGCGCTCTTCTTCCTCGGCACGGCGACGAGCCTCTTCAGCGGCGCGCTGACGATCCTCTATCTCGCGCGCCTTGGAGCTCTCGAGAGCGCGGCGACGCGCTTCCATCTCTTCGCGTGACAGCTCGTTGAGCACCAAGCGCTCCTGCGGTGCCCTGCGCGGCTCCTGCTGTGGAGCTGCGGGACGCGCTGGAGCAGCCGGAGCCGGAGCTGCCGGCGCAGGCTTTGGCGAGAACACAGCAGCCGCCTCCGGCTTCTCGCCGGGCTTGACGAATCTGCGCTTCGTCTCGACGACCACGGACTTGGTGCGGCCGTGCGAGAAGTTCTGCCGCACGGTGCTTTGCTCGACACCAGGGCGCTTCAACGTCAGCGTCTTCTTGGGCGTTACACTCAACGTCTTGTCGTCGCCCGATTTCGTATCACTCATTCCACATCCTCTGCGGCGTCTTCGTCGCCGGCAACGGCCGCAAGCATTGCCAAATCGTCCGGGGAACCGCCCCGGTAGTGGTCCAGCGCAACCATGCGCTTCTCAACCGCCCTGCCCGCGTCACCCGCGAGAACGGCAGCATGTATCACATTTGTGCCACCCAATGCCAAACCCAATTCGCCCTGGGAAAAAAGTTTGTAGGCACGGATGGCAGGGCCGCCGGCATGAACGGTCGCACGCCGCGCCTGCGCGATCTTGCGCACCCCATCTTCGGCCGCTTCCATTGCATGCGTGACCAGCAGGGCCTTGCCGGAGCGAACCGCCGCATCAACCTTGGCGGAACCCAACACAACCTGTCCAGCCTTGCGGGCAAGCCCCAGCGCGCCCAACGCGGCCTTTGCAAGCAGGGAATCGACCATGCCGCCGAGATCCGGCGGCACAGCAACCTGCCGCTTGAAAGCACGGTTGAAATGGTTCTTCGTAGCCGCCTTGTCAACCGTGGTGCGGCTTAATGCGGTCCAACAGCCGCGGCCAGGCAGGTTGCGCTTCAGATCGGGGACGACCGATGAATCCGGACCGACCACGAACCGGATCAATTTATCCGGCTCGGCAGCCTTCCCGGTGACGATGCAGGTGCGATCGTTCATCTCGTCCAAAGGTTTCCCCAATCCGTTCCATCGTCAGACGCCGACGGATTCTGCTTCCGCACCTTCGGCTTCGGCCCGGGCTTCCTCTTCGGAAATCCAGCCGGCCATCAGGCGGGCCGCCAGAATCATCTGCTCGGCCTCGGCCTTGGAGACGCCATGCTCGGCGAGGACGCCGGGGTACACCTTCGTCTCCCCGTCCTTGCGCTCTCTCCAGCCCACGAGATCGTCGGCAGCATAACCGGCGAAGTCTTCTACGGTCTTCACGCCATCCTCGCCCAGCGTGACCAGCATGGCGGTGGTGATGCCGGGAATCTGGCGCAGCTCGTCCTTGACGCCCAGCTTCTTGCGGGCAGCGTCCTGCTCGGCCTCGACTTTCTCGAGATATTCGCGGGCGCGGTTCTGGATTTCGGTGGCGGTGTCCTCATCGAAACCATCAATGGTGGAGATTTCGGACGCGTCGACATAGGCAACTTCCTCGATGGAGGTGAAGCCTTCCGACGCAAGGACCTGACCGACCATCTCGTCGACGTCGAGTGCCTCCATGAACAGTTTGGACCGTTCAACGAACTCCTTCTGACGCCGCTGCGATTCTTCCTCTTCGGTCAGTATGTCGATGTCCCAGCCGGTAAGCTGCGAAGCCAGACGCACATTCTGACCGCGGCGACCGATGGCCAGCGAAAGCTGATCGTCGGGCACAACCACCTCGATGCGCTCGGCCTCCTCGTCGAGCACGACCTTGGCAACCTCGGCCGGCTGCAACGCATTGACGATGAAGGAAGCAGCCGAGGGCGACCACGGAATGATGTCGATCTTCTCGCCCTGCAACTCGGCCACCACGGCCTGCACGCGCGAACCGCGCATGCCGACGCAGGCACCTACAGGGTCTATCGACGAATCGCGGGAGGTAACCGCAATCTTTGCACGTGAACCCGGATCGCGGGCCACGGACTTGATCTCGATGATGCCGTCGTAGATCTCGGGCACTTCCATGGTGAACAGCTTGGCCATGAATTGCGGATGGGTGCGCGACAGGAAAATCTGCGGGCCGCGCTGCTCGCGCCGCACGTCGTAGACATAGGCGCGTACACGATCACCATATTTGTAGGTTTCGCGGGGGATCAGTTCGTCGCGACGGATGATCGCCTCGCCGCGGCCGAGATCGACGATGACGTTGCCATATTCGACGCGCTTGACGGTGCCGTTGACGATCTCGCCGATGCGATCCTTGTATTCCTCATACTGCCGGTCGCGCTCGGCCTCGCGCACCTTCTGGACAATGACCTGCTTGGCCGACTGGGCGGCGATACGGCCGAAATCCATGGGCGGAAGCTGCTCGGCAATGAAATCGCCAATCTGGGCGTCAGGATTGCGCTCTCGCGCGGTGGCCAGCGCAATCTGCGTGGCATAGTCCTCGACGGTCTCCACGACCTCCATCAGCCGCTGCAGCTTCATCTCGCCTGTCTGCGGGTTGATGTCGGCCCGGATGTTGGTTTCCTGGCCGTACCGGGAGCGCGCCGCCTTCTGAATCGCATCCGCCATGGCGGCGATGACGATCTCCTTGTCGATCGACTTCTCTCGCGCGACCGCATCCGCGATCTGCAGAAGTTCGAGCCTGTTGGCACTGACAGCCATTTCTTTCTCCCTGAACAAGGCCGCATGGAGCGGCCGCTCAAAATTCAATTCCCGTTACCGGCTTCCTGGGCGGGGTCGGACGGTTCCGCCTCCTCGCCGCGGCGTTTCTTCGCTTCCTTGCGGGCGCGATTGTCTTTCGACAGCGCATCGCGGATCAGATCGTCAGTCAGGATCAGCCTGGCTTCGGCGATCGCTTCCCAGGGCACCAGCACCGTCGGCTCCTCGCCATAGGCCGCCTGGTCGCGCCGGATGGTCACGCCGCCCTCGTCCGTCGCCTCGATCCTGCCCTTGAAGCGCTTGCGTTCCGCGACGAGAACGGACGTCTCCATTTTCACCAAATGGCCGGCCCAACCCGAAAAGTCGGACTTGCGCACCAACGGGCGGTCAATGCCGGGCGACGACACTTCAAGATGATAAGCCTTCTCAATCGGATCGTCGACATCCAGCGCCGGCGAGATTGCACGAGACACCTCTTCGCAATCCTCGACGGTCATCGTCCCGTCATTGCGTTCGGCCATCACCTGAAGGGTCAGCCCGTTCTGGCCGGACAGACGCACTCTTACGAGACGGTACCCCATACCGCGGAGAATCGGCTCGACAATCAACGCGATCCGCGCATCGATCCCGCTTTCACGGATGATGCGATCGTCACCTGGAACTGCGTCTGACGTCACTGTCGTCGCGTCTCCTGAACCGGCAGGTAACAAAAAAGAGCGGGACCGGAAGGACCCACTCTTCGTCATACCGACCAAGAATTTGCGGCTGATATAAACGATCGCAGCCCGCCTTTCAAGCCTACTCTGAATGCGCAGAGTTGCGAGCCGTGCATCAGACGCAGGGAGGCCATGCAACAAGGAAGATGGCGGTTGCGGGCGGCCCTACCTAGTTATGTTGCAGCGCAACACGATCGGTGCCCCTAAAAGCAGGGCCCGGAGGAATTAAATGACCAAGCGCACCACATTTGCACGATTCAGCGAACTCATGACCACATTCGGCAGCGCCATCGCGGCGGCCAGTGCCGTTGAGGCCGGACGGTGCCCGCGAGCGTGCGACCTTGCCAATCTCGGCATAGATCCGAAGGCCTTCCGGAAGATCGGCCACTATTACTGACCAATGCTTGCCCGCGGCACGCCGGCACTTCAAGCGCAGGAGGGTGCCGACCGGGACCGCTTCTCCTTTCGGCCCGTCTAAAGCCTCTTGAACGTCAGATAGGCCGGCCGACGCCCTTCCCGCAGGGCCTTGGCTTCGTAGCGCGTGCCGGGCCAGCCAGGATAGGGCTCGTTCCAGTCCGCCGCCTGCCGGGCCTCCCATTCGAAAGCGCCATGGTGGCGACATGCGAGGAGCGTCCAGTTGACGTAGCTGTCGATATCCGATGCGAAGCGGAACATGGCGCCCGGTTTCAACACCCGGGCGAAGCGGTCCAGATTAGCTTTCCCAACGAAACGACGTTTCCAGTGCCGTTTTTTCGGCCAGGGGTCGGGATAGAACAGGTCGATGCCATCCAGCGAGGCCGGCGGTAGCCAGTCCAGAAGCCGGGTTGCGTCGTCGTCATACACCCTGAGATTGGCGAGCGGCTCCCGCGCCACCATGGCCATGACCTTTGCCATGCCATTGACGAAAGGCTCGACACCAATGAAGCCGATCTCGGGATGGGCGCGGGCCTCATGAAGAAGGTGCTCCCCGCCCCCGAAGCCGATCTCCAGGCGGACCGAGGAGACCGGAGCCTCGAAAAGCGCGGCCAGCCTGTCAGGGGGCGATTCGGCAAGGTCGATGCGATAGCGCGGCAGGACACTTTCGAGCGCCGCCACCTGTCCGGGGCGCAAGGCCTTACCACGACGGCGGCCGAAGAAGGATTCGCTGGCGCGCTCCGCTCGCTTGTCCGGCATGTCAAGCGTCAGGCGGCCAGCGCCTCTTCGCGCGACACGGCCTCCCTGATCGCCTTGACCAGGTCGGTCTTCTCCCAGGAAAAGGAACCGTCGCGGCCCGGCTTGCGGCCGAAGTGGCCATAGGACGAGGTGCGCGCGTAGATCGGCCGGTTCAGGTCGAGGTGCTTGCGGATGCCAGTCGGCGACAGGTCCATGACCTCGCGCAGCGCCCGCTCCAGCCGTTCCTCGCTGACCGTACCCGTTCCGTGCAGGTCGACATAGACCGACAGTGGCTGGGCTACACCGATGGCATAGGCCAGCTGGATGGTGCAGCGATCCGCGAGCTTGGCGGCAACCACG
>QGUU01000182.1 GCA_003242525.1 Pseudomonadota bacterium
TTGTGGAGAATAAGGCGGTGGCGGGCTTGCGGTGACCGTTGGGCGTTGGGGGGGGGGGGGAGAAGGATGCCGCCGTCGGTTCGACCGTCTGGCCTTCCTTGTTGATCATGTCCGCATGGGCAAGGGCGTTCTGCTTGGCATAGGCGTACTCGACATAGCCGATCGAGCCGGAGGTTTGGGTAACGTTGTTGGCTACCCCTTCATTGCCCTTGGCGCCGATGCCGACGGGCCATTCCAGCGCGGTGCTGACGCCGACCCTTTCCTTCCAGTCGGGATTAACCTCGGCAAGATAGTAGGAGAAGTTGAACGTCGTGCCCGAACCGTCGGAACGATGGACCACGGCGATGGCCTGGTCGGGCAGAGCAAGGCCGGGGTTGAGCTTTGCGATGGCGGGATCGTTCCAGCTGGTGATCTTGCCCAGGAAGATGTCGCCGAGCGTCGCACCGTCGAGGATCAGATCGCCGGACTTGATGCCTTCGATGTTCACAACAGGGACTATTCCGCCCATGACCATCGGGAATTGGGCAAGGCCGGTGGCTTCGAGGTCTTCGCCTTTCAGCGGCGCGTCGGTGGCTCCGAAAGTGACGGTCTTTGCCTTGATCTGCTTGATGCCGCCACCCGAGCCTATGGACTGGTAATTGAGGCCGATGCCTGTTTCCTTCTTGTAGGCGTCAGCCCACTTCGCATAGACCGGGTAAGGGAAGGTCGCGCCGGCGCCGGAAATGTCGGCGGCATGAACCGCCGAAAGGGTGAGGGCGGAGGCTGCAGCCATTGCAATTGCAACAGCCGACGAGCGGAGAAGATGTCTCATGGGGCTTGCTCCTGTTCGGATGGTCTCTCGGCGCCATTGCCAGCGCGCGGTCAGGCCTTAACGACGCTATGTTACAGCCACATGACAGTTCGGAGTCACGGCTGTAACGCGCTCCAGGCGCCGCATTAATCGGCGAGAGGAACCGGGGGAACGGCGCCGAAGCGCCGGTCAGGGCAGGGGGAGGTGAGATTCAGGCCCTTCGCTGAAGTGCGCCTGAACTGTTCAGCCAGCGCTCGACCTTCTCCGACAAGGCGTTCGGGCTGATCGGCTTGGGCAGGTAGTCGTCCATGCCGGCCTCGAGGCAGCGCTCGCGATCGCCCTTCAGCGCGTGGGCGGTAACACCGATGATGGGCACCCGCAGGCCTTCACTCGCCTCACGGTTGCGAATTTCGCTCGTTGCCTCAAGGCCGTTCATCTCCGGCATGGACACATCCATCAGGATCATGCGCGGGTTCAGCGTGAAACGTGCTTCAACCGCCTTGCGGCCGTTGCCGACAATCTCGAAGCTAAGGCCTATTTCGCTAAGAATCTGGGTGAAGACCAACTGGTTCACCTCGTTGTCTTCGGCAACGAGAATATCGACGCCATGCTCCGTGGGTGTGGTTTCGACAGCCACCGATACCCCCGGCGGGGTCAACCTTTCCGCCTCGGAAACCGAGGAGGCGCCATCGGGTTCCGCCCGGGAAATCGCCTTGACATCCGCTCGCCCCGCTCCCGTTTGTGCGTGATGCCGCTGGATGGTGGAGATAAGCGTCTCGAGGAGGATGGATGAGCGTGCCGGTTTGACGAGATGCGCGTCGATGCCGAGGTCGCGATAGGTGGCGTGGCCGAAAGACTGGTCCACGGAAGTGAGCATGATGATGGGCGTTTCCGTCAGCCCTTCCGTGTTGCGCACGATGCGGGCCATTTCGGCTCCGGTCATTCCCGGCATCTGGTAGTCGAGCACAATGCAATCTACGGGCACGCCATAGGCAGCCGCTGCGAAAAGCACCTTGAGGCCTTCTTCCCCGCTTTCGGCCGCGCAGGAATCAAAGCCCCATGATGCCATCTGCTCGCTCAGGATCGAACGGTTGATGGCATTGTCATCGACAATCAATACCCGCGCTCCGGTAACGTCGATCGGCATGGTGCGCTGCATTTCCTGCTCCTCCGCTATGGGCAGGGTCACCGTGAACCAGAAGGCGGAGCCTTTGCCTTCGGTGCTCTCCACGCCGATCTCGCCGCCCATAAGCTCGACAAGGCGCGACGTGATAGCGAGGCCGAGGCCGGTTCCTTCGTGTCGGCGGGTCGAGGATGTGTCGACCTGGCTGAACTTCTCGAAAACGAGTTTCAGCTTGTCCTCGGGAATGCCGATGCCGGTGTCCGTGACCGAGATGGTGAGCCGCATCGCGTTGGGCAGCTTCTCGCCGGTCACGTCGATCAGCACATAGCCTTCGTCGGTGAACTTCACGGCGTTGCCCAGCAGATTGGTCACGATCTGCCGGATACGGCCGACATCGCCCACGACCATCCGGTCCATCCCGGGCTGTATCCGCACAATCAGCTCGAGGTCCTTTTCCTTTGCTCGCGTCGAAACGAGCGTGGCGACGTCCTCCACGGCTTCGGCCAGGTTGAACGGGGCGGGATCGAGCACAAGCTGGCCCGCGTCGATCTTGGAGAAGTCGAGAATGTCATTGATGATGGTGAGAAGTGCGTTGCCCGATTTAACGATGATGTCGGTGAACGTCTTCTGCTTCGGGTCAAGGTCCGACTTGGCAAGCAATTCCGCCATGCCAAGCACGCCATTCATCGGCGTCCTGATTTCGTGGCTCATATTGGCCAGGAACTCGGATTTCGCCCGGTCTGCCAGCTCGGCACGCTGGCGCGCTTCCTTGAGCTCCGCCTCACGCTGCTTGAGTTCGGTGATGTCGGTGGTCGATCCGATCAGATAGAGCGAACCATCGGAGGCGATCATGGCGCTCTTGCGCGCGAACTGATGACGGATGGAACCGTCCGCGGCGGTGATCGTCTCCTCGATTTCCTGCGTCTCGCCGGTGCGCAGAACGGCCAGGTCGCCTTCCACGAAGGCTTCTCCCTCAGGACCGAAAATTTCGATATCGGTCTTGCCGATCGCTTCTTCCTTGGAGATTCCGGTGAGGTCGCACCAGCCCTTGTTGACGTAGAATTGCCGCAGATCGGACCGCTTTGCGTAGATCGAGACGGGCACATTGTCGATGAGGGAACGGAACACCTCGTTTTCGCGCATGGACTCCTGCAGCGCGGCTTCACGTTCCTTCAGATCCGTGATGTCGACGCGCACGCCAATGAACGTGCCATCTTCGGTGCGGGTGTCATAGACCTGATGCCAGCGCCCGTCCGGGGCCCGCCTTTCGGACACCCTCCTCGGCGCGTGATAGCGTTCGATCTGCCGCTCCACCCAGGCTTGCGGGTCCGTGTCGTACAGCGCGTCGATTTCGGGATCGCCCACCTCACGGAAATAGCCGGCGGCGTGGGCAGTCTCCATCGCTTCGCGCAGCGTGGAGCCCGGCCGCCATATGGGAGCAAGCTTCGGAAGCGATTCCTGAAGCCTCTTGTTGGCGAGCACGAACCGGTCCTCGCGGTCGTAGATAATGACTCCCGCCGGTAGGGATTCCAGGACGTTCGCCAACTGCCGGCGGGCCTCCTCTGCCTCCGTCTCGCGTTGCTTCATCTCGGTGACGTCGTAGTAGGAGATGAGGCGCTTGCCGCCGGACAGTGCCGTTACCGAATAGATCATGACGCAGCCGTCGGCGCGCCGGAATTCACGCGGGGCAACCTCGCCCGCCTGGATTTCGGCCAGACGCTCGCCGACATAGTCTTCCCATTCATCGTCGGGCACGTCGTAGATGCCGTTGTGACGGTTGATATCCATGAATGCACGGAACGGCTCGCCAGCCCCAACCTGTTCGGGGGTCACCTTCCATATGTCGTAGAAGGCCTGGTTGACGAACTCGGCCTTCAACTCGGCATTGAGAATGACGATGCCCATCGCCATGGCGTCAATTGTACGCTGAAGGTCGAACAGCAGCTCACGGCTTCGTTCGGCAGCCGCCAGAAGTTCATTCTGCCGCGTCTGGTGGTCGGTGACATCTGTGCAGATCGAAATCGTACCGCCTTCGTGCGAGCGCATTTCGCGATGCATGACCGAACGGCCGTCCGCAAAATGGATCATGGTCGAGAACTGGATCTCGTTCCTGCGCCTTTCGATCATGGCCTGCAGCCATTCGTCCGGGGTGAGGTCCCTGGTGTCCCAAAGGCCTCGCGCGAGGCCGGCTTTGATCATTTCGACAAAGCTGGTGCCAGGACGGATGATGTCGGCCAGGCCGGAATACATGGTCAGCATGGCCTGGTTATGAAAAACGAGGCGGTCGTCGGCGTCGTAGTAGCACAACGCCTCGTTCATGGCGTTGAGCGCCGCCATCATCTGTTCGGCGCCCGCGTGGCTGGCGCCTGCCGGCGCGTCCAGCGCCTCGTCTGCCTCCAAGGCGCTGACCAGCGCCGTGACGTTGCGAGCGAAACCGCGATAACCGATGAAGTTGCCGGCAGCATCGAAGCGCGGGAAACCGCTGATGGCGACCCAGCGGCAATCTGGCCGGGCTCCCTTGAGCCGGTATACGAAGTCGCGGAAAGGCCGGCGCGCCTGCAGATCCTCCAGGTGAGCGGCGGCCGAACGGTTACCCTTGAGGACCTGTTCCAGGAAATCAAAACGGAAGCGACCGATCACGCTTGCCGGGTCAATGCCGGTAACCGACTGATAATTGTCTGAAAGCCAGCAGAAGCGCAGGTCGGCGTCGGTTTCCCAAAGCCAATCACTGGCAGCTTCGAGAAGGTCCATCAGCGCCTGACTGGGCGAGAATCCGTCCGGCTGCAGCATTTGTGACGAGGTCGGGAAAACCATTGCCTCATCTGCAGCCGTGTCGTCCGCCTTCGCCATTTCCTGTCCCACCCCGCATGAAGCCCGGGCTCCTCCGCTCACCCGTGCCGGGACTGTGCCCGAGAGGCGTTAACTTTCGACTAACCTTAACAAAGGCAATCCGATGCACGCGGCGCATGCTCCTGCCACCAGAATGGCTCAATTCTGCCATAGAAGCCGACCGTTCACCTGGCCGGAGGAAAAAGTGCGCGGGGCAATGCTGGGCATGCTTGCGGGATTGGCACTCGCCGTGTCATGCGGATGCACGCGCACGGATGACGGCTCTGTCGCCGTTGCCGATCCGCTTCGGGTCGGCCGCTACCTGCAACCGCCGGCGACGGGGCCCCAGACACCGCCAGTCCGGAGCGGCGCGCAGATATTCCCGGTCCCGCCCGGTCCCGACGTCAGGGCAGCAAGCCCGAGAAGGGCAGCGGCCAAAAAGACGGCGCAGGTCGAACAGGCCGATTCTACGGAAGATGGGCGGCTTGCATGCCGCAATGCGGTAACCGTGGGCGGACGGGTCCAGGTCGTCTGCGAATAGGCTGCGAACGGATCAATCTCCCTTCCGTTCCTTCAAAAGCTCACGGGGCCGGATCACGAGCCACGGCCGGCAGGACATCTCGCTCTTAAATGCAGGGGGGCCGGCGAAACATCGCCGGCCCCGAACTTGCAAGCCCGCAGGCTCTCGCAAGCCGCCGTTCAGGCGGCCTGTTCCAGCTCAGGCTTCCATTTTCCCTGCGCGGCCAGCCAGTTCATGTGGGCGCGATGGTTGAAGGCTGCCTGGCCTGCCGCCACGTTCTCAGGCTTGCCGCTCCATGCCTTCTGTGCCGCCGCCTGAAGCGCGCGGCCGTAGGAGAAGGTGAGTTTCCACGGATGAGGACCGATGGCGTTGATGGCGTTCAGGTTTTCGGTCGCCTCCTGCTCGGACTGACCACCCGAGAGGAATGCGATGCCGGGCACGGCTGCCGGCACGACCTGG
>QGUU01000183.1 GCA_003242525.1 Pseudomonadota bacterium
GCGAGGGCAACGACCTCTATCACGAATTCATCGAGTCCGGCGTCAACAAGAAGGGCGGCGGTGAAGGGTCCAAGGCCGCGCTGGTTTACGGCCAGATGAACGAGCCGCCCGGCGCCCGCGCCCGCGTCGCGCTGACCGGCCTGACCGTGGCGGAATATTTCCGCGACCAGGGCCAGGACGTGCTCTTCTTCGTCGACAACATCTTCCGCTTCACCCAGGCCGGTTCGGAAGTGTCGGCGCTGCTGGGCCGCATTCCTTCGGCCGTGGGCTACCAGCCGACGCTCGCCACCGACATGGGCGCCCTCCAGGAGCGCATCACCACCACTACCAAGGGATCGATCACTTCGGTGCAGGCCATCTACGTCCCGGCCGACGACCTGACCGACCCTGCTCCGGCGACTTCGTTTGCCCATCTGGATGCGACCACGGTGCTCAGCCGCGCCATTTCGGAAAAGGGCATCTATCCGGCGGTCGACCCGCTCGACTCGACCTCCCGCATGCTCGACCCGATGATCGTCGGCGAGGAGCACTATCAGGTTGCGCGCCAGGTGCAGTCGATCCTGCAGCGCTACAAGTCGCTCCAGGACATCATCGCCATCCTTGGCATGGACGAGCTTTCCGAAGAGGACAAGCTGACCGTGGCGCGCGCCCGCAAGGTGGAGCGCTTCCTGTCGCAGCCCTTCTTCGTGGCAGAAGTGTTCACCGGCTCGCCGGGCAAGCTGGTCGATCTGCAGGATACGATCAAGGGCTTCAAGGGCCTCTGCAACGGCGACTACGACCACCTGCCGGAAGCCGCCTTCTACATGGTCGGAAACATCGACGAGGCTGTCGAGAAGGCGAAGCGCCTGGCCGCCGAGGCGGCGTGAGCAGGAAACGGTTAAAAGTGTACGGTGAATTGAGGTAGGGAATAGAAGATGATGAATCGGTGGCGGTCGCGTCGACCATCGCCATTCACCACTCACTATTCACTAGATTGGCATGGCTGAATCCTTCCAGTTCGAACTTGTGTCGCCGGAGCGCCTGCTCGTGTCGGAGCAGGTTGAATCCGTCGTCATCCCCGCCGCCGACGGCGAAATGACGGTCATGGCGCGGCATGCGCCGGTCATGACCACGGTCAAGGCCGGCGTGGTCACGGTGAAGTCCGCCTCCGGCAATGAAGAACGCTACGTCGTTTTCGGCGGTTTCGCCGATATCCTGCCCTCGGGCTGCACGCTGCTGGCCGAATCCGCCGTGTCTGTGAAGGAAATAGACCGTTCGGACCTCGCCCGGCGCATTCAGGAGGCGAAGGAGGACCTCGCCGATGCAAAGGACGATGCGGCGCGCACCAAGGCGGAAGCCTTCCTGCATCAGCTCACCACGCTTGAAGGCGCGATCCTGCCGGCATAGGGCCTGTCATCACTCACCATCCATGAAAGCCGGGGCGATCCCGGCTTTTTCTTTGCGGAATCGAGAGTTGGATCTGGCGTGGCGGCCTCGCTACGCCGGTAGCGGAACATCGCTGGATCGACCCGCCGGCCTTAAGCGCAACCCTGCAGCTTCGCAGGGGGACGGTTACGGGCGTGAAAATTGTTGCGGAACATTTGAAGCTGTTTCGTGGCCTGCTGCATGGCGCCAGCAGAAAAATCCCCCTACACAGGCTGGCTGCGCAAAGCATGCCGGCGCTCGGAGGGATGGAGCGGCCGAATCTGGCTGGGACAAGTCACTATCCCGGCTTTCGCTCAAGGGAGGAAGCCATGCTCGAACGCTTTTTCAGGCTTGCCGAGAACGGCACTACCGTGCGCACCGAGGTGATCGCCGGCCTGACGACCTTCCTCACCATGTCCTACATCATCTTCGTAAATCCGGAGATTCTGTCGTCGACCGGCATGGACCGCTCCTCGGTCTTCGTGGCCACCTGCCTGGCCGCCGCACTAGGATCGGCGGTCATGGCCCTGCTCGCCAATTGGCCGATCGGCATGGCGCCGGGCATGGGGCTCAACGCCTTCTTCGCCTTCACAGTGGTGGGCGCGCTTGGCTTCTCCTGGCAGCAGGCACTTGGGGCGGTTTTCATCTCGGGCATCATCTTCGTGCTGCTGACCGTCACCGGTGTGCGGAGCTGGTTGATTGCCGGCATCCCGCAGTCGTTACGCAGCGCCATCGCCGCCGGCATAGGGTTGTTTCTAGGCATCATAGCGCTGAAGAATGCCGGCATCGTGGTCGACAATCCGGCAACGCTCGTCGGCCTGGGCGATCTCAGAGGAACCGGGCCGCTCCTGGCCATAGCCGGCTTCTTCGTCATCGCAGCGCTCGACGCCCTGCGCGTGAAAGGCTCCATACTGATCGGTATCCTGGCCGTCACCGTCCTTTCGTGGATCACGGGGGTGAGCGCCTTCAACGGGGTGGTGGCGATGCCGCCCAGCATTTCGCCTACTTTCCTGCAGCTCGACATTGCCGGGGCGCTGCACGGCGGCCTGGTGCATGTCATCCTCGTCTTCGTGCTGGTCGAGGTGTTTGACGCCACTGGAACGCTGATCGGAGTCGCCAAGCGGGCCAGATTGATCGAGAAGGGCAAGCCCAATCGCCTCGGCCGCGCCTTGCTCGCCGATTCCACGGCCATAGTCGCCGGCTCCCTGCTCGGCACCAGCAGCACCACCGCCTATGTGGAGAGCGCGTCAGGCGTGCAGGCGGGCGGCCGTACGGGCCTCACCGCGCTCGTCATCTCCGCTCTTTTCCTTGCGTCCCTCTTCATCTCGCCGCTGGCGGGCTCGGTGCCAACCTATGCGACGGCGCCGGCCCTGCTCTATGTGGCCTGCCTCATGATGCGCGAACTGGTGGAGGTGGAATGGGAAGAACTGACCGAGGCTGCCCCTGCAGCCATCACGGCGCTTGCCATGCCCTTCACCTATTCGATTGCCAACGGCCTTGCGTTCGGCTTCATCTCCTATGTCGTGCTCAAGGCGCTCACCGGCAAATGGCGCGACATTCACCCCGCCACCCTGATCGTGGCGGTCCTTTTCATCATCCGCTTCGCCTTCTTTGCCGAATAGGACGGCTTGGCGCGCCGTGGTCAGATGGCCTCGCCGCGCAGCAGGCGCGGTGTGTTGCCGGCCAGGCCGGACGCCTGCCTGATGAAGAAGTTCTTCAATCGCGGCATGCGCTCGACCAGCCCGAGACCAAAATCGCGCACGGCGCGGACCGGAGCGATGTCATTGGAGAAAAGCCGGTTGAGCACGTCGGTCATTATGCCCATCTGAACCGTGTCGAAGCGGCGCCATTGCTGATAGCGCTCCAGCACGTCGAGCGCGCCTATGTCCTGGCCGAGGCGATCTGCCTCGACGATCACTTCAGCGAGCGCGGCCACGTCCCTGAAGCCGAGATTCATGCCCTGGCCTGCAATGGGATGGATGCCATGCGCCGCGTCGCCGGCAAGAGCGAAGCGAGGAGCCACGAAGGCGCGCGCCAATGTGAGGCCGAGCGGCCATGCATGGGGCTTGTCGGCTACCCTGATCTCGCCGAGCCTGAGGCCGAAACGACGCTCCAACTCGGCTTCAAACAGCAGATCGTCCCCATTGACCAGCCTTTCGGCTTCTTCCGCGCGCTCGGACCAGACGATCAAGGACCGGTTCCTGCCTTCCATGGACGGTTTGAGCGGAAGGATGGCAAAAGGACCCGCGGGCAGGAAATGTTCCTCGGCGCGGCCATTGTGCGGCCTCTCGTGCTCGACTGTGCAGACGATTCCAGACTGGCCATAATCCCATTTCACCGTCTGGATACCCGCCATGTCGCGCAGACGCGATCTCACGCCGTCGGCTGCAACAAGCAGGCGCGTGCGCAAGGTTGCGCCGTCAGCCAGATGTACTGTTGCGCCGCCGCCATTGGCATCGAAGCCCTGCACCGCAACCCCTTCGATAACATCGATGCCGAGCCGGGCGGCTTCGGCGCGCAGAGCGCCGTTAAGATCCCTGTTGGCAATCATATGGGCGAATGGTTCACCGGGAGCGACCTCGCCGCTAAAGGTCAGGAAAACAGGGCGAACCGGATCGCCGGTGCGGGAGTCGGTAATGACCATTTCGGTCATGGCCTGGGCATTTGCCGAAACGGCTTCCCAGACGCCGAGGCGCTCCAGCATGCGGCACGCCGCGGCCGCTATCGCCGAGGCGCGGTTATCCTTTTGCCAGCTTCCCTCCGGCGCAGCGTCGACGATAGCAATGTCGAGGTTCGGGCGTGCCTGCTTCAGCGAAACCGCGGCGGCAAGGCCGACATAGCCGGCGCCCGCTATCAGAATGTCGAGTTTCGAAGCATGGTCCGTCATCGGCACTCCTCCATTTCACCTGTGGAAACGAAGTCCTCTGGCGCAATCGCCGTTCCGCCTCTTGACGGCCTCCGTATCCTGTCCGAAACCCTGCCGCGCGTCCGAACGGGGAAGCAGCATGACGGCAATGGACGAACTGCTTGGCATTCTCGACCTGGAGAGGCTGGAACACAACCTGTTCCGTGGTCGCAGCCCCAATCTGGATTGGCAGCGCGTCTTCGGCGGACAGACCATAGCCCAGGCGCTGGTCGCGGCGCAGCGTACCGTCGAGCCTGATCGCCATGTCCATTCCCTGCACGGGTATTTCATGCGGCCGGGCGACACCAAGGTGCCAATCGTTTACGAGGTGGACCGCATTCGTGACGGCGGATCCTTTACGACACGCCGCGTCGTGGCCATACAGCATGGTCACGCGATCTTCTCGCTCGAAGCCTCCTTCCAGGTGGAGGAAGAGGGCCTGGAACATCAGTTTCCCATGCCTGACGACGTGCCCGGGCCTGAAAAACTGATGTCGCAGCGCCAATTGCTGGAAAAGTATTCAACCGCGGTTCCCGAGGGCATCCGGCGCTACTGGGAGCGGGAGCGGCCGATAGAAATGCGCCCCGTGATGCTGAAGCACTACACCAGCCGCGAGAAATTGGAGCCTCGTCAGCACATATGGATTCGCACCACTGGCCCGGTACCTGCGGACCGACAGATGCAGGCGGCGGTGCTGGCCTATCTCTCCGACATGACATTGCTGGACACGTCCACCTTCGCGCATGGCAGGGCCATCTTCGATCGGGACATACAAGCGGCCAGCCTCGACCATGCAATGTGGTTTCACCGGCCCTGCGCACTGGACGACTGGCTGCTCTACGCGCAGGACAGTCCGTCGACGCAGGGAGCGCGGGGTTTCACCCGCGGATCGCTGTTTACGCGGGACGGCACGCTGGTGGCTTCAGTGGCCCAGGAAGGGCTTATCAGACTCAGGCGTTGATGCTGCCCGCAGATTAGGCATTTTGGATATTTCGCCTAATTTTTGATCGTGGCCTAGGTCGGTTTCGCGGCCGCCAATTCCTTCTGCGGGAAATATTGCTTATCCATCAGTGGCTTAGACTCTCCTGCCGGTAGTTGGCACGGAGCTTGAATATTGCCCTTTACTCCGGCGCGCGTGCGGGCCGGTGAAGTCATGCGGGGACCCGCAACAGCAAGGGGCGAACCTGATGAAAATGGTGATGGCAATCGTAAAGCCGTTCAAGCTCGATGAGGTGCGCGAAGCGCTTACCGCAACGGGCATACAGGGCCTGACCGTAACGGTGGTCAAGGGCTACGGGCGGCAGAAGGGGCATACGGAGATCTACCGCGGCGCCGAATATGCCGTGAGCTTCCTGCCCAAGATCAAGATCGAGGTCGCCGTCGCGGCGGACATGGTCGACAGG
>QGUU01000667.1 GCA_003242525.1 Pseudomonadota bacterium
CGCGGGATTTTTCCCGTTCGGTTTGGGCCGCGGGACTTGGGCGTCCCGCCCTCGTTCTGGGCGATGTCGACATAATGCGCCTCGTAGGGAAGGCCTATCTCCTCGAGCATGATGGATATTTTCACTCCATTCGGCGTCTGCGCCGAATAGAGCTGCAATCGATCGGGGTGCTCGGCCGGCCAGCGCTTGGCGACGGGAAAGGAGGAAAGATCGGCCATGGGAGCGTTCCCGGATTGTTTGTCGATTCAGACTGCCCGGAAGGCCAGCACGGCATTGGTTCCGCCAAAGGCGAAGGCATTGCTCAGCGCAACCCGCACGGACCGCTCCCGCGCTACGTTCGGCGTTACGTCGAGGTCGCACTCCGGATCGGGTTGACGGTAGTTCGCGGTCGGCGGCACCACGCCGTCCCTTATGGCCATCACGCAGGCTATCATCTCCAGGCCGCCAGAGGCGCCCATGCAATGGGCGTGCATGGACTTGGTCGAGGATACCGACAGGCCGTTGACCGCATTGCCGAAAACCTTGTGGATCGCTGCCGTCTCAATCTGGTCGTTGGCCTTGGTGCCGGTCCCATGGGCGTTGAGATAGTCGACATCCTCGGGGTTGAGACCGGCGTCCTCGAGGCAGGCGGCCATGGCTGCGGCCGGCCCGTCCACGGTGGGCGCCACGATATCGGAGGCATCTCCCGACATGCCTACCCCTGCAAGCTCCGCCAGGATCGGTGCGTTTCGCGCGGTAGCATGTTCATAGGTTTCCAGCACGGCCATGCCGGCACCCTCGCCGATGACCAGCCCGTCACGATCCGCCGAGAAAGGCCTGCAGGTTTCACGTGCCAGCGCCCTCAGCGCCTCCCAGCTTTTGAGCACGCCATAGGCGAGCGGCGCGTCCGTGCCGCCGGCAAGCATCACGTCGGCCCGGCCGAGCCTTATCTGGTCGGCTGCCATCGCTATTGCATGATTGGCTGAAGAGCAGGCGGAGGTAACCCCGAATACCGGTCCGCGCAAACCGTAGGACATGCTGACCTGCCCGGCCGGCGCACCCGGCATGATGCGAGGCACGGAGAAAACGTCGGCACGGCTGCGCCCCTCCAGGAACAGTCCCCGATAGTTGTCATCCAACGTTCCTGCGCCAAAGATGCCGGTTCCCACCACCGACCCGACGCGTTTCTCGTTGGCCCTGGAAAGGTCCAGGCCGGATTGGCGGATGGCCTCACCCGCCGCAATCACCGCAAGCAGGCTGAAACGATCCATGGTGACAAGGCGCCTGCGCTCGATGCCGTGGTCGGGCAACTCCTTCACCTCGGCGCCGATGCGTACCTTGAGTTCGTGAAGAGGTACGGTCGTGATCTCGCCGATGGCCGAACGGCCTTCCCGCATGGCCTGCCATATGGCGGGCACGTCCGTGCCGAGCCCACAAATGCCGCCAAGGCCTGTAATGACGACGCGGCTGCGCATGAAGGGCTCAGGCTTCTTTCTTGGCGATGAGTTCGCGGACTGCCTCTACGATGTCGCCCACGTTCTTCAGATTGCTCCAGGCATCGACCGTGTTCATCTCGATTTCGATGCCGTACGCTTCCTCCAGATCGAAAATGATCTCTGTCAGCTCCAGCGAGTGGATGCCCAACGC